>REEE01000029.1 GCA_007695245.1 Candidatus Competibacteraceae bacterium
GGCTTTCAAACGACTGGCGCCACGGGGGCGATCAGGGTCAGAGCGCATATCACCAAGGTGTGAGACTCCCTTCCCCCTGGTGGGGGAAGGTTGGGGTGGGGGGTTAGGTAACGATTAATCTTATGACGGCGCGGATTATACAGCAGCCCCTCGCGGTTTATGAAAGTCCCTCGCCTTGGACCACGAGGGATGGCGCGCGGCACCGGGGTGGTTCGATTCGATGGTTCCACAACTTTACCTTCAAAAGAATCAATATATTGACGCTTTGTTTTTCTGGTTATTGGCATACACTGAAATCACTGACCAGAGTCTGGATGGCCCTGATTAAGGTCAGCGCGGGCCACTATCACACCTGCGGGGTACGTACCGATAAAACGGTCGCCTGCTGGGGTTAAAATGAGGACGGCCAAGCCAATCGCCCAGCCGGGACCTTTACTCAGGTCAGCACAGGTGTGTGGCACACCTGCGGGGTCAAGACCGACGAAACCGTGGTGTGCTGGGGGCGTGACGACGAAGACCAAAGTACGCCGCTGTGAAATCCCCCCAACCACCCTTTTTCAAATTTCTTCCAAGAGACAGTCGTATGACCATGGCGCTTTATGAAACCGACTTCTATCGGTGGACACAAGAACAGGCTGATCTGTTACGCCAAGGGCAATTCAACCGGGTTGACCTGGATTTGGCGAATATCGCGGAAGAGATTGAGAGCATGGGCAAAAGCCAACGGGATGCAGTTGAAAGTTACTTAGCCAACATCATCATGCACCTGCTTAAATGGCGCTATCAGCCGGAACGGCGCGGAACCCGTTGGGAATTGTCCATCGACAACGGTCGGTATCAGGTTTCACGAAAGTTACGCAATAACCCGAGCCTGAAACCGCACTTGTCAACCATGGTGAATGAGGAATATCGGCAAGCCCGGAAGAATGCGAGTTGGGAAACCGGCTTGCCCTTGGTGACTTTCCCTGATGAATGTCCCTTCACCGTCGATCAAATCACTGGCGACTATTGGCCGGATTGATGTCCGAGATGGTGCTGCTGGAATTCCAGTTCGACGTCGACCCGTTCATGGCCGTGCGGTTACTGGTCTGTGTCGGGACGCTTTACCAGGATTTGATCCCATGAACCCTTGCGCCCCGCCAACAGCCGGGCTATCGAGCAATCGCGCCATCGGGTGGCGGGATAATCGGTCGGTTTACAGAGAACAGCGCTGCGCGGTATGATGAATTCTCAATTAATCATACTATAATGCAAGGTAATCCTTACATTCTTTCGGAGTTCTCCATGACCTTACCCCGTTCCCTATCCCGACTGGCCTGGACTTCGGTTTTGCTGGCGCTTCCCGCCGCGACGCTGGCCGACACCGGAACGCTGACGCTGTTCGCCGATGGCGAGGAACTCGCCACGGAGGGGTTCGTCGCCCCCAAGCTGACCCGCGACGGTTGGGAACTGCGTTTCGACCGCATTCTGATCACGCTGGACCAGGTGACGGCCCATCAGACCGAACCGCCGTACGATGCGGACAGCGGCGCGGCGATCGACGCGCAGGTCAGCGTGCCTCTCGTCACCGAGCCGGTGACGGTGGATCTGGTGAACGTGGATGACAGCGGGAGGGTCACCGTCGCCACCGCCACCGCGCCGGCCGGATTTTACAACGCACTCAGCTACGATCTGAGGCCTGGCGCCGACGGCGCCACGATGGTGCTGTCCGGCACCGCGCGACGGGAGGGGACCGAGGTCGCTTTCACGCTGAGCACCGACACGGCGCTGCGGCATCGGTGCGGCGAGTTCGTCGGCGACGAGCGCAAGGGCTTTTTGACCGCAGGGGGCGAGACCAGTCTGGATATCACCCTCCATCTGGATCATTTGTTCGGTCGCGCCGACCAGCCCGCCGACGACGAGATGAACCAGGAGGCGCTGGGCTTCGATCGATTCTCGGCGGGTGGCACCCAACGTTTCTCGCTCGATGGGCTGCACGTCGGCCACGTCGGTGAGGGGCACTGCCATGTGGAGGCCCTGTAAACCGACGTTGGTTCTCTTGCCTCTCGTGGCGGTGGCGCTGGTGGCGCTCGCCAGCCCTGGCCCGGTGTTGGCGCATGCGGCCGAGGTTCACCTGGAGACGGTACGGGCGGTTGCGGTCGTCGCTCGCTACGATACCGGCGCACCGATGGCCGGCGCGCAAATCACGGTCTATTCTCCCGCCAATCCGGCCGAACCGTGGCTGCGCGCGCAAGCCGACGCGGAGGGACGGCTGGTTTTTGTGCCCGACGCGCACGTCGGACGCTGGAGCGTTCAGGCGCGTCACGCGGGTCATGGAGCCGTGGCGCACCTGATGCGGGAGGAGGAGGATGGGACGCTGGCCGCCGGGTGGCAAACCGCGCCGGCCTCGGGCCCCGACCCGCTGCAAAAAGGGTTGATGGCCGCGAGCGTGATCTGGGGGTGTATCGGCACGGCGCTGTATTTCCGGCGCCGGAACACCTGACATGCATCTGCCCGACGGTGTCGTACACGTGGGGCTGGCCGCCGGCGGTTATGCCGGCGCCGTGCTGCTGGCGGCGCTCAGCCTGCGTCGAATCAGCCGCCAACCCGACCCCGTGGCGCAAGTGCCGCGCGCCGCCATGCTGACGGCGGTGTTTTTCGTTGCCTCGCTCGTGCATATCCCCATGCCGCCGACCAGCGTCCATCTGTTCCTGAGCGGGTTGGTGGGCATTTTGCTGGGGTGGATGGCGTTCCCGGTCATCCTGATCGGGTTATTTTTTCAGGCGGTGATGTTCGGCCATGGGGGGATCACGACGCTCGGGCTCAATGGTTTGATCCTTGGACTCCCCGCCCTGGGCGCCGCCGGCCTGTGGCGTCTGGGGCGTGGAGCGTCCCGAACGCGAGCCGGGGCGATGGGGTTGGCCTTCACCGGCGCGGCGGGAGCCGTTTTGCTGGGGGTCGTGCTGTTCGCGTCGATCCTGTTGGCGGGGTTACCGGCGGCGGTCGACCGCGATCTGGAGCGGCGCGCGGTGCTGGCGCTGGCGACGGCGCATGGGCCTTTGGCGCTGATCGAAGGATTGGTGACGGCGGCCACGATCGGTTTCCTGCACCGCGCGGGTTCGGATTTGCTGCGCGGTGGTTGAGGTTTCCGTCGTCGGGAACGTGCGTCCCGCGGGCCGGTATGGGTTGCCGCGAGACGTGCGCTTGCGGCTGCTGCTGGCTCTGGGGCTGGCCTTCGCCTGTGCGTCGGTGACGGCGCTGGCGCTGGTTCCGGTCGCGCTGGCGCTGGCGCTGGGCGTGGCCTTCAGCGCGGGGATGGGCGCGCGCGCCCTGGCGCGGGCGCTGCGCTGGCCGGGCCTGCTGGTGCTGGGGCTGATCGTCGTCCTGCCCTTCGCAAGCGGCGAAACCGCGCTGTGGCGGTTCGGACCGCTGGTCTTGCGCGCCGAAGGGTTGCAGGCCGCCGCGTTGATCGCCGGGCGCGCCTTGGCCGTGGTGACTCTGGCGCTGGCCTTGCTGGGTACCGTGCCAATGACCCGACTGGTGGCCG
>REEE01000028.1 GCA_007695245.1 Candidatus Competibacteraceae bacterium
TGCCCGAACGGCTGGTGGTGCCGCTGCGCCAGCACCTCGGCGCCATCGCCAAGCCGGTCGTGCGACCCGGCGACCGGGTGTTAAAAGGCCAACTCATCGGGCAGCCCGACGGCTACATCAGCGCCGCCATCCACGCGCCGACGTCGGGGGTGGTGACGGCGGTGGAACCGGCGCCCGTGCCGCATCCATCCGGTCTGACCGACCTCTGTGTCACGATCGAGAGCGACGGCGCGGAGCGCTGGATCGACCGGGAACCCGTGGACTATCGCCGGTTGCATGTCAGTGAGGTTCGCAACCGCTTGCGCAACGCGGGCGTGGTCGGTCTGGGCGGCGCGGTGTTTCCCAGCGCGGTCAAGCTCAATTTGGGCGGTTATTGCGAACGCCTGGAGACCTTGATCCTGAACGGGGCCGAATGCGAGCCGTGGATCACCTGCGACGACCGGCTGATGCGCGAGCGGGCGGCCGGGATCGTCGCCGGCTTGGGAATCATGGTCCATCTGCTCGACCCCCGCGAGGTGTTGATCGGCATCGAGGACGACAAGCCGGAAGCCATCGCCGCCCTGACCGCGGCCTGCGCTGGCACCGGCTATCAGGTACGAACCGTGCCGTCCCGTTATCCCAGCGGCAGCGTCAAGCACTTGGTCAAGTTGCTGACCGGCCGGGAGACTCCGGTCGACGGGTTGCCGCTGGACGTCGGCGTACAGTGTTTCAACGTCGCCACCGCCTACAGCGTGCATCGCGCCCTCGATTGCGGCGAGCCGGTGATTTCCCGCATCGTCACGGTCACCGGTCACGTCGCCCGGCCGGGCAACCTTGAGGCGCTGCTGGGAACCTCGTTCGCCGCACTGATCGCGGAATGCGGTGGTTACCAGGACGGAGTGGAGCGCTTGATCATGGGCGGACCGATGATGGGCTTCGCCCTGCACGGCGACGAGGTTCCAGTGACCAAGGCCGCCAACTGCATTCTGGCCGCCAGCGTCCAGGAACTGGCTCTGGAACAACCGGCCCTGCCCTGCATTCGCTGCGGCGCTTGCGTGGAAGTGTGTCCGGCCGATCTGCTCCCGCAGCAGTTGTACTGGCACGCCCGGGCCAAGGAGTTCGACAAGGCGCAGGACTATCATTTGTTCAGTTGCATCGAATGCGGCTGTTGCAGTTACGTTTGTCCCAGCCATATCCCGCTGGTGCAGTATTACCGCTACGCCAAGAACGAAATCTGGGCGCAGGAAAAGGACAAGGAACGAGCGGAACTGGCCCGCCGCCGCCATCAGGCCCGGATGGAACGGCTGGAGCGCGAGCAGCGGGAACGGGAGGCCAAACTGCGTCAGAAAGCCCCACCGCGCGCCGTGCCGGCGGCCGGCGATCCCGAAGTCGGGAAACCGGACCTGGAAACGGCGGTGGCTCGGACCCTGCGCCCGGCACCTGGGGAGCGCGCTTCCTCACCTCTCCCGCTTGCGGGAGAGGGATCAGGGATGAGAGTTTCCCCCCCTCTCCCGCCGGCGGGAGAGGGGCCGGGGGTGAGGGCTGCCGTTTCCCCCACCACCGACCGGGACCACTGAGCGGCGATGCGCTTCAAGACCGTCACTTCCCCGCACATTCTGCGCGAGACCGGTGTCGGGCCAGTGATGCGTCGGGTGCTGTACGCCATGCTGCCCGGCCTGGCGGCGTTGATCTGGTTTTTCGGCTGGGGCGTGCTGGTCAACCTGCTCCTGGCCACCGCCGTGGCGCTGCTGGCGGAAGCAGTGATGCTCGGGCTGCGCGGTCGGCCGCTGGCACCGCATCTCAGCGATTACAGCGCCGTGGTCACGGCCTGGTTGCTGGCGGTGGCGCTGCCGCCGCTGGCACCGTGGTGGCTGACCGTGCTGGGGGTGTTGTCCGCCATCGTGCTGGCCAAGCACCTGTACGGCGGGTTGGGCTACAACCCCTTCAATCCGGCGATGGTCGGTTATGTGGTGCTGCTGGTCTCCTTCCCGCGCGAGATGAGCGCCTGGCTGACCCCGCATGGCTTGGGGCAGGAATATGCGCTGAGCCTGCCGGACACGCTGCGGGCGATCTTCCTGGGCGAATGGCCGGCGCATCTGAGTCTGGATGCCCTGAGCGGGGCGACCTCGCTCGATGTGTTGCGCACCCAACTGGGGTTGGGTCTGACGGTGACCGAGGTGCGCAACAGTCCAGTCTTTGGCATCGTCGCCGGTTACGGCTGGGAATGGGCGGCGCTGGGTTTTCTGGTTGGGGGCCTGTGGCTGGTGAGTACCCGCGTCGCCGCCTGGCAAATTCCGCTGGGGATGCTGGGCGCGCTGGGACTCATCGCCACCGTGTTCTATCTGATCGATCCACAACAGTACGCGCCGCCGTGGTTTCATCTGTGCAGCGGCGCGGCGATCTTCGGCGCGTTTTTCATCGCCACCGATCCGGTCACCGCCAGCACCACCCCGCGCGGCCGACTGCTGTATGGGGCGGGCATCGGGATTCTGGTTTATATCATTCGCGGGTTCGGCGGCTATCCCGATGGGGTAGCCTTTGCGGTGCTGTTGATGAATATCGCCACGCCCACCATCGATCTTTACACCCAGCCCAGGGTCTTTGGAGCGCGCCGGCGGTGAAAACGGTCGCGCGTAGCATGGGGACTTCGGCACTGATCCTGGCCAGCTTCGCCATTCTCGGTGCCGGCCTGGTCGCCGTCACCCATATCGGCACGCAGGACCGGATCGCCGCGGCGCAACAGGCCGCGTTGGAAGCCAACCTGAATGCGCTGGTCCCGGAGGAGCGTTATGATAACCGGGTCGCTGAGGACCGCCTCGACGTGGTCGCGCCGGAGTGGCTGGGGACCGACCAGCCGGTCCCGTTCTACCGGGCGCGCCAGGCCGGCCAGCCGGTGGCGCTGTTCGCCACGCCGGTCGCTCCGGATGGCTACAGCGGGTCGATTCACCTGCTGATCGGCGTGTACGCGGACGGCACGCTGGCCGGGGTGCGGGTGCTGGCGCATCGGGAGACGCCGGGGTTGGGCGACGTCATTGAGGAGCGACGCTCGCCGTGGATTCTGTCTTTCACCGGCAAGTCGCTGACGAATCCGCCGCCGGAGCGCTGGAAGGTCAAAAAAGACGGCGGAGTCTTCGATCAGTTCACCGGCGCGACCGTGACCCCGCGGGCGGTGGTCGGAGCGGTCCGCCGGTTTTTGGAATACGTGCAAATCCACCACGAGCGGCTGTTCGCCCCGACGGCGGCAAGCGCGCCGGAGAGCGACCTGACTTCGAACTCAGTTGATTTGATCGAACCTCGAAAGCGTGGAGAAGACCCATGATCGCCATCTCGCTGAAGCTGCCGGATGATCTGGCCGAGGCCAGCACAAAACTGGCCGATCAAATCGGTATCACCCGCACTGAATTGATTCGCCGGGCTCTGCGGCACGAACTGGAACGCATCCAACGACGGCAGGAACAAGCGGCCATGGCCGCGAGTTTCCGCGCCATGGGGAAGAGCGATACGTACCTGGAGGAAACCCGACTCCTGGATGAGGGCTTTGCGGA
>REEE01000192.1 GCA_007695245.1 Candidatus Competibacteraceae bacterium
CACCGTAAACGTTGCCACCAGGATAAGGATAAGTGCCAGCGACCGAGCCGATATTGATGACGTGGCCGCGGTCGCGTTCGACCATGCCGGGCAGAATGGCCCGGGTACAGTACACCAGCCCCTTGATGTTGGTGTCGATCATCCGCTCCCAGTCCTCCATGGCGCAACGCTGGGCCGGTTCCAGGCCGAGCGCCAGCCCGGCGTTGTTGACCAGCAGGTCCACTGCGGCGAACTCGGCGGGGAGGGCGGCGACGGCGGCGTTGACGGCAGTCTCGTCGCGCACGTCGAGCGGGAAGGCGTGGACCGGCACGCTGGCGGCCAGTTCGGCGCGCAGGGCGTCCAGTCGATCCTGCCGGCGGCCGCACAGGATCAGCCGCCAGCCGTCGGCAGCGAAGCGGCGGGCGCAGGCGGCGCCGAATCCGGAGGTGGCGCCGGTGATGAAAGCGATGGAGGACATGGGAGTTCTCGCGGAATGCTAAGGTGATTGAAAGGACTATTCGTGAATCCACGACCCTCACCCCCAACCCCTCTCCCGCCGGCGGGAGAGGGGAGTGAATGAGGAGATTCAGGACGAGTGGGCCGTAGTGTCCGCCAGCACCGTGCAGATGACCCGCCGATCCCGGCGCGGGCCATCGAATTCGCAGAAGAACAGGTTCTGCCAGCGGGACAGGCCCAATTGCCCATCGATGATGGGTACGGTCTCCGAGGGACCCACCAGTCCGGCTTTCAAATGCGAGTCGCCGTTGCCGTCCTGCTGATCGTGCAGCCACATCCCGCGCGGGATCAGCTTGCCCAGCAGGTTGATCACATCAGTTTGCACGCTCTCGTCCCAGTTTTCCTGAATCATGAGCGCCGCCGTCGCGCCTTGAGCGTAAACCGCCACCAGACCCTGGCGCACGCCGCTCTTCTTGACCACGGCGGCGACTTGCGCGGTGATGTCGATCAATTCCTCACGGCGCTGGCTGGATAGATGAATGATGTCGCGCATCAGCGTTCCCCTTCAAACCGATTCTCGATTTCGCCCTCGATCTCGCCCTTGAGCAGTACGCCGTCCACGCCCACAATCCGCAAGCGGGTGCCGGCCGGACAGTCCTGATCCACCAAGACTTTCCAAGAGCTATCGTCCACCCGGATCTTGCCGTGGCCGTTGATCACCGGCGCGTCCAGAGTAAAGACCCGACCGACGTATTGGTGGCCGCGCCGGTTGAGCAGCGGGTCGGCGGAGCGGGTGGGATGCCGGCGCAATCGCCGCCGCCATCCCACAATCGATCCCACCGACAGCAGTGCGAACAGCAATATTTGATAGGTCCAGGCCAGTTCCGACGCCACAGTCAGGACCAGACCCACCAGCAGCGCCGCCACGCCCATCCACAGGAAGAAGTAACCGGGGACGATGGTTTCAACAGCCATCAGCGCCACGCCCAACAGCCACCAGTTCCAGTAGACCGGTTCCAGCAGCCAGACGTTCACGGTTGGGATCCTGTCTTACTCAGCGCCTGGCGCGCCAGTTCGGTGACTCCGGCCAGGGTTCCGACCAGTCCCGAGGTCTCCAGCGGCATCAACAGCACTTTCTGATTCGGTGCCGTCGCCAACTGAGTGATGGCTTCCACGTATTTCTGGGCCACGAAGTAGTTGATCGCCTGCACGCTGCCCTTGCCGATGGCTTCCGACACCATCAGAGTGGCGCGCGCCTCGGCTTGAGCCAGCCGCTCGCGGGCTTCGGCATCGCGAAAGGCGGCTTCCTTGCGCCCTTCCGCTTCCAGGATCGCCGCCTGCTTCTCGCCTTCGGCCCGCAGAATTTCCGCCTGTCGTTGGCCCTCGGCGGTCAGGATCGACGCCCGCTTGTCGCGTTCCGCCTTCATCTGCCGGGCCATGGAATCCACCAGATCCTTGGGCGGAGCGATGTCCTTGATCTCGATGCGGGTGACCTTGACGCCCCATGGTGTCGTCGCTTCATCCACCACGTTCAGCAACCGGGAGTTGATCTCATCGCGCTTGGACAACAATTCGTCGAGGTCCATCGATCCCATGACCGTGCGGATGTTGGTCATGGTCAGGTTGAGGGTGGCGAGTTCCAGGTTATTGACCTCGTAAGCGGCCTTGGCGGCGTCCAGCACCTGATAAAACACCACGCCGTCCACGCGCACCATGGCGTTGTCCTTAGTGATGATCTCCTGTGAGGGTACGTCCAGCACCGTTTCCATCATGTTGATTTTATGACCGATACGGTCGATGATCGGCACGATGAAGTTCAGGCCCGGGGTCAAGGTATCGGTATAGCGGCCGAAGCGCTCGACCGTATACTCCATGCCCTGGGATACCGACTTGACACCCATGAACACCAGGATGATGGCGAGGATCGCCACCGCGATCACGAATGCGGAAAAACCTTCCAACATGACCCACTCCTTCACAATGGGTTTTTAGCCTTCAGTCTTCAATTTCAGTCCCCGAGCGCGCATCCAGGGTGACGTGCAGCGGGCGGTCGTCCTCGCCCCAAGCGACAATTTGCCAGTACGCCGCGCCGTCTTCATCAGGGTACAGCGCCGCCGAGTCCGGCGAGGGGCGCTGCCCGACGGCGTGCGCGGCCAGCGCCGCCCAGGCCGCCGGCAGGATCTGGTCGATGTCGCGCAGCCACGGTCCGAGCCGCAAGGGAGCCAGCGGGGTGTCCTCAGTCAGTTCGTCCCATTCGGCGTCGTCGACCGCCTGCTCGAATTCCCGGTCCATGGCGGTCACCGCCAGTTGGGCCTGGTCGCGATCCAGCACGATATCGAAGCCGCGAATTCGGCGAATTCGGCGCGCGCGCTGGTCGTCGCAAGCGCGGAAAGTGTAGCGAAATTCGCAAGGCCGCGGCGAGCCGGCGGCATCGAGATCCAATTCCACCACCACCGCCTCCAGCACGGCTTGGGGCTCGGTTTGTCGGGCCAGCGGGCGGACCTGTTCGTACCCGGCGCGGATGGTGGCGATGGCGGTCGCCAGGGGCAGAGGATGATAAGCGACCAGGATCTGGGGTGCGCCGCCGGTGAAGGCTTCGACGTCGAGCGCGTGCTCGGCGAACAACCGCCGGGCGCGCCGGTCGGCGGCGCGGAGATGCAAGCCGGCCAACGGCCAGGCCTGGCGCCAGGTTCCCATCAGAGCGCCCCACGGACTCAGCCGAATCGACCGACCGTCCGCATCGGGTCGCAACCAGCCCTGCGCGATCAACGCCTGGATTTCCCGGGTGTAGCTGTCGACCAGCAGACCGGCGGGATCGTGGGCGGCGCGGTCGAACCGGGACCGGTCGATCGGCCGCGCCAAGGCCGTCACCAACCCGCGGTGCAAGAGACACAGCGCGCGGGGGTCCCCAGACATCCTTGAGTTGCAAGCGGGCCTGAAACGCCGGCGCGGGCAGGCTGTAGGGCAGATCCAGGTTATTGGTGGTCAGCAGCCGACCATCGGCGAACGCGGTGGCGAATTCGACGAAGCTCCGAGAGGGCTGGATGCCCGCGGCCAGTTCGATATGCACCGCCAAAGCGCCGATACCCTGCTCGGGTTGGCTCAACAGCCGCAGCCAGACGGTTGCACCCTGGATGAGTTCGTCGCAGCGGAAGTCGCCGTAACGGACGAAGCCCTCGGCGGCCAGGGTTTCGGCGGCGTCGGTGAGTTCGAGCCAGGCGGCGTCGGGCAGATCGACATCCTGGAGGGGGAGGAACCGCGGCCGCAGAGGCTGCCGGACCCGCAGCAGGGCCAGCGGCGCGCCGACCAGCAATTGCAGCAACAGGGCCGGAGGAGCGATCGACCATTTCAGCATCCGGACCAGCAGGACCACCGTATAGGACGGCAGCAGGACGACCGCGCGCAACAGGGACAGCAATGGGTGGCGCACGGGCGATTCTCGCGCGCTCAATCCCCGTCGTCCAACGGGCCGAGGCGGAAATAGTGGCCCTGACTCCAGACTCCGGATTCGCGACCCTGATCCGTCCGTCGTTCCTCGCCGAGTTCGGCCAGTTCCAGAAAAACCGCCCGGCTCAACAGCGCGCGCAGGCGACTCCGCACGTGCAGATAGGGGGCGGGTTCGCCGCCCGGCGTCCGGTATTCGACGGTTAACGGATGATCGGGGCCAGCGATGACAACGTCGTCCAGATTAGTGGTGAAGGTGAGAATCCGGTCGCGACCGGTGCCGACGGCGTCGAGCCGTACCGCCAGAAAGGGTGCGTCGTCGACCTGGATGCGCCATTTTTCCACGGGGGTGACCAGGTAGTAATGGCCGTCCGCGTCACGGCGCAAGATGGAGGCGAACAACCGCACCAGCGCCTCGCGCTCGATGGGTGTGCCTTCATGATACCAGACGCCGTCGCGGGTGATGCGCAGATTCATTTCCCCACTGAGCGGTGGGTTCCAGCGCTCCACGGGCGGCAGCGGCCGGTCGGTCGGGAGGATCTGGGTCGCCAGTTTGGCGGGGTCGGGTCGAGGATTCGGCATGGCTTTGAGGATCACGGTCGGTCAAAAGACTCATTCGTTCATAGTACCTGAGCCTATTATGAACGATAAGGATCGCGAAGGAATAACCGCCATCCGCGAACCGCTTCAAGCCGATGCGTTCCAAAGTGCTTGGGAGGGGAAGGGGAGCTAAGGAGTGAAAAGTCAACGCCCTCTCCCGGGGTGGGAGAGGGCGGGGCGTTTGAGAAGTCCTGGCGCTGAAATCCCGCTGATCTCAACCCTCGACGGTCACCCGTCGCATGTCGCGGTAAACGCGCATGACCTTGTCGGCATAGGGGGAACGACGCATGTGCAGGCTTCCGTTGTAGCGGAGCAGCGCCCGGCGCAGATCGCCCGACTGGCCATTAAGATATTTCGCCAGGATCTGGGACCCGGTATGGATATTCTTGGCCGGATCGAACAGGGCTTGCGTACCACCGATTTCCCGGACTTTTTTCGGGTGGTAGCGGGGCATCACCTGCATCAGGCCACGGGCGCCGACCCGACTGACGGCGCGTTCGTTGAAGGTGGACTCGATGGCGATGATGGCCAGGATCAATTCCGGTTCCAGTTGGTGGCGTTGACCGTTGCGGACGGCTTCAACCACGATGCGCCGCGCCTTGGGTTCGGGAACGCGATACACGCGCTGGATATGACTGGAAAGTTGGTTGATCCGGCGCTGCGTGGCCGGCGCGGCGGCCGAGCGGAACTGGGAGGTTCCTACCTTCGAAGCGGTTGCGATTTCGCCACGGAGGGTCTCCGGCGATTGAGCCAACGTTGTCGGAGGCATGAAGACCACCACGCACAGCAAGCCTGACTTCAGGGTCAGAGCGAGCTTTCCCTTGACGAATTCCGTGAATCCCATGTTTTAAAGACCTCTAAATTTGTTCAGTACGAACGGATAGCGCTCGATGAATCCGTATCCTCGGTGGGCGATGGACCGTCCCTGGGCCTGGCGCGGATGGTTCCGGCCGCCGCGGATCCGACCAAAGCAACTCCGGTGGCGGGCCTGCCAGCCCGGGTTCCGGTGTCGCCTGACGTTCCTGGGAGCCGGGTTGGCAGAGTGCTTGGCCCCATGCAGGAACATACTGCAATACAACATTTCGAAACCATGAAAACATGGGAAGGAAATAATTTGCAAGTATCTAATTGTCAAAATAATAATTTTTCGAATTTCCCAAATAGGTTCTGAATATTGATCATTTAATCAATTTTAATATATAAATCAATGAATTAAATTTATTTGCACCGCAACGGTGTTTTTTAAAAAAATTGTTTAAAAATAGTAAGTTATAAATTTTTTTGTTTTTTATCAAAATTGACATCATTTTTGGCGTGGCAAGGCTTGAAAGCGTCATGGGAAAGTCAGCGCGAAAGCAAGTCCAGTCTTGATTTATTTTTATAATTATTTCAATAAGTTAAAATTATAGGCGAGCGTGTTAAACCCGATGAAAACATCATTAACAATTTGAAAATAAACTATTTTTATATAGTAAAACGGGGCGGTGCGGAGGTTGAGTGGGATGCGCTGGAGATTGACGGGGTTGGCGCGCGATGGACGGCCAAGAAGAGTAAAATGAACACCCAGGCGCTTGAGGGTCACTTCATCATCCGGCATGGTGGCAACGGCGACCATGATCGTGTAACGACTGGACTACCAAATTAATGAGGAGTACGCATGGGCAATCGACTTTCAAAAATCTATACCCGCACCGGTGATGATGGGACGACCGGACTGGGCGACGGCGCGCGGGTCGCCAAGGATTGCCCGCGCATCGAGGCGATCGGCACGGTCGATGAGTTGAATTGCGCCATCGGTCGGGTGTTGGCGCACGACCTGCGCCCCGCGATCCTCGACTGCCTCCGAAACGCGCAGCACAAGTTGTTCGATCTGGGTGGGGAATTGAGCATTCCGGGCTATCAGGCGATCAAGCCGGAAGATGTAGAGGCTTTGGAAACGTCTTTAAGCGAGTTCAACGCGCAACTGCCGCCGCTCAAGGAGTTTATTTTGCCGGGAGGTGGCCGGGCGGCGGCGGACTGTCACATGGCCCGCGCCATCGGCCGGCGCGCCGAGCGGCGGGTGGTGTCGCTGGCGCGGGAAGAGGACGTCGGCGAGCCGGTTCGGGTGTATCTGAACCGGCTGTCGGATCTGCTGTTCGTGCTGTGTCGGATTCTGGCCCGGGACGAGGGGGGGCTCGAAGTGCTGTGGCGTAACCCGAAGCGAGCCTGAAACTCATTTTTCCAGGACATACCGTCCCGGCGCGGCCTCCAGTGGGGGATACTGGGCGTTGCCCGGCGAAGGCGGATCGGTCAGCGGTCCGCAACGCTCGTTTAACCAGTGAATCCAGTCTTCCCACCACGAGCCGGGAACCTTGCCGGTGCCGTCCCGCCACGCTTCGGGATAAAATCGGTCGCTGGCGTCGCCCACCCAGTAGCGCCGCTTCGGTGGCGTGACCGGTGGGTTGATGATGCCGAGGATGTGGCCGGACGTGGCCAGCACGTAGCGTGCTGGCCCGCCGATCAACCCGCACAACCGGAAGGTCTGTTTCCAGGGCGCGATGTGATCCTGTTCCGCGCCGACCGCGTACAACGGTTGCTGGATCGCGCCCAAATCGAGCCGGCGCCCGCCGATCTCCAACCCGCCGGGTTCCACCAAGCGATTGTTCAAATACAGTTCCCGCAGGTAGAACTCATGCATCGCCGCTGGCATGCGGGTGGTGTCGCAATTCCAGAACAGCACGTCGCTAGACGGCAGCTCCTCGCCGTACAGGTAACTGTGCATCACATAATGCCAGATCAGGTTGTTGGGTCGCAGCAGCCGAAAAGCCTTGGCCATGTCGGCACCGTCCAGATGGCCCTCGGCGTCCATCCGCTGTTTCAGAAAATCGAAGCTGTCCTCGCTGAGAAACACGCCGATCTCGCCAGGGTCGTTGAAGTCCACGAGGGTGGTGAAGGCCGTCCAGTGCGCGACCGGATTCGCGGCGCGGTCGACGGGATCGGCGTTGAGCCAGGCCAGCAGCATCGCCAGGGCCGTGCCCCCCAGACAGTAGCCCGTGGCGTGGACCTGGGGGACGCCGCAGATGGCGCGCGCGGCTTCCAGAGCCGGACGTACCCCCTTCAGCAGATAATCGTCCAACGTCACCGCCCGCGCTTCGGGACCCGGATTCTTCCAACTGGTGGCGAAGACGGTGAACCCCTGGCCGACCAGGTAACGGACCAGGCTGTTGTGCGGACTGAGGTCCATGATGTAGTACTTGTTGATCCAGGGCGCGACCAGCACGATGGGGATGGTCCGTACTCGCTCGGTGGTCGGCGCGTATTGGATCAGCTCCAGCAACTCGTTGCGCAGCACGACCTGACCGGGAGTAGTAGCCAGATCGCGACCGACCCTGAAGGCGTCCGGTTCCACCATTCGCACCTCGCCGGCGGCGGCGTCGCGCAGCCAGTTTTGCAGGCCCCACAACACGCTGTACCCATGGCTGGCGAGTCCGCGCCGCAAGGCTTCCGGGTTGGTCAGGAAAAAGTTGCTGGGGGCGATGGCGTCCAGCCACTGCCGGACCCAGAACGCCGCCCGTTGCCGTCGGTCCGGATCGATGCCTTCGGTGACATGGATGGCGTCTTCAATCCAGCGGCTGTACAGCAGATACATCTCCTTGAGGTAGGCGAACCCCGGTTGGTCGGTCCAGGCCGGATCCTGAAAGCGTTGGTCGTGGATCACGGCCGGTACGACCGGCTCCTTGGGGATGCCGACGCTGCTTTGAGCGAAGCGCTCGTGAACCCGACTGGCGTCCAGCGCCAGCCCTTGTAGGGTCGCGGCCAGCCGTTCGGGTTGCCGCAGCCAAGCCTGCTGGACCGCCAGGCTGGAACCGATGATGTCGAAAGGGTCGAGCGGAGATTTGACGGATGGAGAGAGGGTAGCTTCGCCGAGCGTCTGGGTATTCATGACAATCCTCCTGAGTCGCGCGGATCGCGGAGTTCCAGGCGACCGATGGATGAGATAGACACATTATTATAGTGCCATTGTGGGAGGTTCAGCGCCGCATCATGCGCCAGCACTGATGAATTTTCGGGTCGCGGGCAAAGTCGAGCGGTAGGGTGCGCCGACTCCAGTCTTCGATCTGTAAATCGGCCAAGGCGTCCCGGTCCAGCCGGAAGCGCCGGTGGTTGGTGGAGAAAATCAGGACCCCGTCCGGCGCCAGCAGGCGCAGGGTCCGCCGCAGCAGTTCGACGTGATCCCGCTGCACGTCCAGCGTTTCGTTCGTCCGCTTGGAGTTGGAGAAGGTCGGCGGGTCGAGAAAAATCAGATCGTAGCTCCCCCGCGCCCAGACCAGCCATTGCCGGCAGTCGGCCTGAATCAGTTCGTGCCGGGCGCCGGAGAAGCCGTTTAATTCCAGGTTACGGCGCGCCCAGTCCAGATAGGTCGCCGACAGGTCGACCGTGGTGGTGTGGGTCGCGCCGCCCAGCGCGGCGTGGACGGTGGCCGTTCCGGTATAACCGAATAAATTCAGGAAGCGCCGCCCGTCCGCCCATTCCCGGAGCAGGTGCCGGGTCGGGCGATGATCGAGAAACAGTCCGGTGTCGAGATAGTCGGTGAAATTGACCAACAGGCGGGCCGGTCCCTCGCGGACTTCGTGGAAACGGCCTCGAGCGGCGTGTTTCTGGTACTGACTCGCGC
Organism: Candidatus Competibacteraceae bacterium; assembly: GCA_007695245.1. Lineage (GTDB taxonomy): Bacteria > Pseudomonadota > Gammaproteobacteria > Competibacterales > Competibacteraceae > REEE01. Next base: position 9,134 of record REEE01000192.1, read on the forward strand.
CGCGTTGGCGCTGGCGCACCTTGAGGAACACCTGGTCCGGCGGGATCTCCAGCACCGCCGGCAGCACCGCCATGACCTGCTCCAGCCGTTCGCGGGCGCGCTCGGCGTCCACGGTGAGCGGCGGCGCGTATTCCTGCACGTGCAGCCAGCGTTCGTAGCGGTCCACCGCCACCGCATATTCGGGCAGGTCGGCGTCGTAGAGCCGATAGCAGCTTATCCCCTCCCGTTCCGCCCAGCGGCCGAGATGGCGCAGGTTCTTGCGCAGGCGATTGACGAAGCTCTCGGCCCCCGTCGCCAGCGCCCGATCCAGTCGGGCCGCCTGGGTGCGACGGTCGGCGGCGTCCCGGTCCACAAAGTACTCGGGTTCGACCTGGAATTGCAGTAGCCGGCACTCCAGGGGACCATTGTGAAAGACATGTGTTTTGACGGCGCGCAAGCCCATGCGTTTGCCCTGCTCGGGGTTGCCGGTGAAGAGCGCCGCTCGCCATCCCTGGAAATGGGATTTCAGCCGGTCGCCCAATTGTACGTACAAGGTATCCAGTTCGTCCGGTTCGCCCAGCCGCTCGCCGTAAGGCGGATTGGCGATCAGCAGTCCGGGCGGCCCCGGCGGCGGCACGACGGCGGTCCAGGCGCGGCGTTCGATGCGGATGTGCCCGGCGACTCCGGCGCGTCCGACGTTGATCGACGCCGCGCGCACCGCTTTCGGGTCGTGGTCGCTGGCGATGATCGGTGGGATATGCGCCCGTCCGGCCTCGCGCCGGTCGCGGGCTTCGGCCAGCAACCGGTTCCACAGCGCCGGGATGTGGCCCAGCCAACCGTTGAAACCCCAGTAGTCACGCAATAGCCCCGGCGCCTGGTCGCCGGCGATCCAGGCGGCTTCGATCGCCAAGGTGCCGGAGCCGCACAGCGGATCGAGCAGGGGACCGCCCTCACCGGCGATGACCGGCCAACCGGCTTTCAGCAGCAGGGCGGCGGCCAGGGTCTCTTTCAAAGGGGCGGTCACGATCGCCTCGCGGTAGCCGCGCCGGTGCAGGCTGTCGCCGGACAGGTCGATGCCGACCGTCGCCTGGCCGCGCTGCCAGCGCGCGTGGATGCGCAAGTCCGGTCGGCGCGGCTCGACGCCCGGTCGTTGGCCGACGCGCGCCCGGAACCGATCCACAATGGCGTCCTTGACCCGTTGCGCGCCGAAGTGGGTGTGATCGATGCCGGGTCCGCCGCCGCTGAAGTCCACGGCGAGCGTCCCGTTCGCCGCCAGATGCTCTTCCCAGGGCAGGTCGTGCAGGCCGGTGTAAAGCGCCTCGGCGTCGGCGGCGGGAAACTCGGCCAGTTGCAGCAAGACCCGGCTGGCGGTGCGCGACCAGAGGCAGGCGCGATAAGCCAGTTCCAGCGATCCCCGGAAGCGGATGCCACCGCGGACCGGTTGGGGCGCGGCCGCGCCCAGATCGGCCAGTTCCGCCGCCAACAAGGGCTCGACTCCGGCGGGGGCCGTAGCGAGGAAAGAAGAGGGTTCGTCCATATTCAAGCTCCGGTGGCGACCTGGACCCGCGTCGGTTGCAGCAGGCGTTGCAGATCGGCCGACCTCATGCCGACCAGGAAGCCGCGCTTGCCGCCGTTGATATAAATGTGTGGTCGATCGAGGATGCTGGCTTCCAAATAGACCGGCATGACTTTACGCGTGCCAAAAGGCGAAGTGCCACCGATGAGATAGCCGCTGTGTTTGTGGGCCACCGCCGGGTCACAGGGGGTGATGGATCTGACCCGCAGTTGCCGCGCCAACGCCTGAGTGGAAACTTGGCGATCGCCCTGCATCAACACGATCAGCGGTTGTTTGCGCTCGTCTTCCATGATCAGCGTCTTGATGACGTCGTGCTCGTCCACCCCGAGGCAACGGGCGCTGTGGGCGGTGCCGCCGCGTTCTTCATAGGGGTAGAGATGCGGGGTAAACAGGATGGAATGCGCCCGCAAAAACCGGATCGCGGGGGTGATGGGAAATTTTTCCTGGCTCATGATCGGCTGCTCGCAGTCAGTATGTTGTTTTTTGTAATTTTAATAAAAATTATTATTTTATCTAAAAATTGTCTTTTTTTAGATAAATAATTTTTGTTACATGCTTTCAATGAGTAATAATTTATTGTAATTAAATAATTTTTTATTAAAATGCCCTAAAAATTTACTTATAAAAAATAAGATATTAATCCGTTGTTTCTGGTAAAAATAACAACCTGGTAAAAAACTAGGAAGTTCATTTTGTTGCTATATGGCTAATCGATATTGGTGTATCTGATTCTTGCTTTATAAAACAACTTGGCTAGAGTAAGGAAAATTTTCGAATCAGTCGCCGGGAGGGTTTTGATGAAAATTCGGAAAAACGCAGGAATTCAGCCGATCGATGAGCAGACCGATGGGTTGCCGGAACTGAGCCGGCGCGGGTTTTTCAAGTGGACGGCGGTCGGGATCGGCGCCCTGGCCTTGGCGCCGAATTTACTGGAAGCCTCGGTGATGCGGGACCGTGCGCTCTTCTTCCACAATGCGCATACCGGCCAAACTCTTCGTCGGGTCTACTGGACGCCCCGCGACGGCTATATCCGCGAGGCCATCGGTGAGATCAGTTGGGCGTTGCGCGATCATCGCAACGATCAAGTGAAATTGTTCGATGTCAAGTTACTGGACCAACTTTACGCCTTGCAGTTGCAGTTGCGGCTACGCCAGCCGATTCATGTGATCAGCGCCTATCGCTCGCCGGCCACCAACGGGAAATTGCGCCAGCGCAATCGACGGGTGGCGTTGAACAGCTATCACGTCCGGGCCATGGCGCTCGACGTTCGGATTCCGGAGGGTCGCGTGTCGGAGCTGTCCCAAGCGGCGCGTTCGCTGGGCGCGGGAGGGGTTGGCTACTATCCCCGCTCCAACTTCGTCCATATCGACAGCGGTCCGGTGCGCTACTGGAGCTGAGCCGCCGCAAAGTAGCGGGTTCGCCGCGTGACCGGGGGCCGCCATCAAGGCGGCCCCCGGTTTTTTTTCGCCGAATGATCCTGGAAACCCTTCATAAGGTCCCAGCCTCGTCTAAACTTTTTCGAAGCGTAACAGGTTTTTCCACATTGCAAAAACCTGGTTGGTCGCCAACAAAGCGGAAGTTCGAACTTGCCGCCAAAATAATGATTAACCATCATTCGAAGGAAATCACCATGTTAAGAAGCACTTTGAAGACCGTCGCCGCCGTGGCCAGTCTGGCCGTGGTCGGGCTGGCCGCGGCCCCCGTCTCCCAGGCCGCCATGGATAAGACCGGTTGGCCATCTTCCGTCAAGGTGGGTACGGCTTCCCAGGGTGGGACGTACTTCATCTATGGGGCCGGATGGGCCGGCCTCATGCAGGAAATGCTCGGCATCGGCGCGACCGCCGAGGTGACGGGCGGTCCGGTCGCCAACATGGCGCTCGTCAACGCCGGCGACTTGCAGTTCGGCATGATCACCATGGGACCCGGTTACGACAGTTGGACCGGAGAAAGCGAGATGGCTCCGGGCGTGGAGATGCGCAACGTGCGCGCCCTGTTCCCCATGTACGCGACGCCCTTCCACGCCATCGCCATGAAGGCGTCGAACATCAACCAGGTCTCCGACCTGAACGGCAAGCGGGTCAACGTCGGGCCGCGCACCGGCACGGCGGCCACCTACTGGGGGCGGATGTTCGAGGCGCTGGGCGTCAAGGCCAACCTGCAGTATGGCAACGCCAGCGACGCGGCCGGCCAGCTTCAGGATAACCTGATCGACACCTTCGCCTTCGCCGCCGGGATTCCCATTTCGGCTTTCAGCGAAGTCGAGGCCCAGCGCCCGGCCAATATCTTCGCCTTCACCGCCGAAGAACAGGAAAAACTGACCAAACAGTTTCCGTCGATGACGGCGTTCACGATCCCGGCGGGCACCTACCGCAGCCAGGAAGCCGACATCCTGACCGTCTCGATGGCCAACTTCGGCATCGCCCACAAGGATCTGCCGGAAAGCCTGGTGTACGAGGTCATGAAAGTCGTGCTGGACAACAACGACCGCATGATGCGGATCCACCAGTCGGCTATCGATACCAAACCCGAAAACTGGAATCAGAACGGTTTCATGTGGTTCCATCCGGGGGCCATTCGCTATTACCAGGAAAAGGGCTTCGAAATTCCGGAGCATCTGATCCCGCCCGAATACCAGGGGTGATTCTTCAGGGGTTGATGAGCGTCTTCTCCTCGGCCGTGCGCCGGGGGATTTAACCCTTTTCCAGTCGGGGCGACCGATCGGTCGCCCCAGCCCTCAGTCACCCTGTTTTAGCGAGTCGCTTATGACCGGCCAGGATCCCAATCCCACCGCAGGGAAAATCGTTGTTTCCGGCGTCGACGACGAGCCTGTGTCCAACGTTCGCGTGCTCGGACGCTGGGACGGGCATTTCTTCGTCGTCTTTTGTATCCTCTACACGACCTTCCATCTGGTCGTGCTCAATATCTTTCCCATGGAAACCTGGGCGTTCCGCATCGTGCATGTGGCCGGCGGGCTGATGATCGGCTTCGGCCTGGCCATTTCGCTGGTGCCGCGCTTCGACGACCAAGTGCAAGTGCTGTGGCGGTCCGCGCAACTCCTCCCCTTTTTGGTGGCGACGCTGACCGCGCTGTTCGCGGTGGTCGCCATCGTCGCGGCGTTCTTCATGCGCGAGGTGCTTGAAATCCGCTTCCCGCCGCCCTGGGTCTTCAAGACGTTCGGTTGGGCGTTGATCGCGTCGGTGGTCGTGGCCACCCTGTCATCCTGGCTGTTCCGGCCGGACCGGCACGGGGTGCCCTGGTACGATTGGGTGCTCTTCGCCGGCAGTTTCTCGGTCGGCGGTTATCTGATCTTTAACCTCAGCGCCTGGCAGTTTCGCGCGGGCGTCATGCCCCAGGAAACCGATTTCTGGGTCTCGCTGGCCGGTATCGTATTGATTCTGGAATTGACCCGGCGGATGGCGGGCCTGGCGCTGGTGATCATCGCGGCGGTGTTTATTCTTTATGGGTTCGTCGGCCCTTACCTGCCGGGCTTTCTCGAGCATTCCGGTTACGAGTTCAAACGGTTTTTCACCTACATTTATACCGATAACGGCATCCTCGGGCCGACCACCGCCGTATCGTCCACCTACATTATCCTGTTCATTACCTTCGCGGCGTTTCTGCAGGCTTCGCGGGTAGGCGAGTACTTCGTCAACTTCGCGTTCGCCGCCGCCGGCCACAAGCGCGGCGGGCCGGCCAAGGTGGCGATTTTCGCCAGCGGCCTGATGGGCATGATCAACGGCACGTCGGCGGGCAACGTGGTCGCCACCGGGTCGTTGACCATTCCACTGATGAAGCGGGTCGGCTACCGGCCGCAGGTCGCGGCCTCGGTCGAGGCGGCGGCGTCGACGGGCGGGCAGATCATGCCGCCCATCATGGGCGCGGGCGCCTTCATCATGGCGGAGGTGACGGGCATTCCCTACACCGACCTGATCGTGGCGGCGGTGATTCCAGCGGTGCTGTACTTTACCTCGGTCTTTTTCATGGTGGATTTCGAGGCGCGCAAGCACAACATGCGCGGTCTGCCCCGTGACGAATTGCCGGTGATGGCGGAGTTGATCCGCCGGGTCTATCTGTTCATTCCCATCCTGATTCTGGTCGGCGCGCTGTTTATGGGTTATTCGGTGATTCGAGCCGGCACCCTGGCCATGGTCAGCGCGATGGTCGTGAGTTGGTTGACGCCCTATCGCATGGGGATCATGGGCGTCCTCAACGCCTTGAACCTGTCGGCGCGGATGGCGATTCAGTTGATCGCGGTCTGCGCCTGCGCCGGCATCATCGTCGGCGTGATCGGTCTGACCGGGGTCGGGCTGCGTTTCTCGTCCATGCTGCTGGCGATGGCCGAGCACAGCCAGTTTATCGCCCTCTTGTTCGCCATGATGATCTCGATCATCCTCGGTATGGGCATGCCGACTACCGCCGCCTACGCGGTGGCCGCCTCGGTGGTGGCGCCGGGCCTGATCCAACTCGGGATCGAGCCCTTGATCGCGCACTTCTTCGTCTTTTACTACGCGGTCATTTCGGCGATTACCCCGCCGGTGGCGCTGGCGGCTTACGCCGGCGCGGCGCTGGCCGGCTCCGAACCGCTGCGGACCTCGGTGACGGCGTTCCGCATCGGGCTCGCTGCCTTCGTCGTGCCGTTCATGTTCTTCTACAGTCCGGCCTTGTTGATGCAGGGCTCCTGGACTGAGATCGCCCTGCCGGTGGTCACGGCGCTGATCGGGATTTACCTGCTGTCGGGGGCGGTGATCGGCTATTTGTTCGACGCCGATCTGGGTTTGCCGATCCGGGCTGTGGCTTTCGTCGGTGCGTTGTCCATGATCTCCGGCGGCTGGATGACCGACGCCATCGGCTTGAGTCTGGCGACCGCGGTGTTCCTGTTCCAGCGGTTTGTGGTGATTCCTCGGATACAGCGCGGCAAGCTTTCTCCAGCGGGCTGATTTCCTGGGCTCCATACCAAAAAACCCCTCTCCCGCAATGGGAGAGGGCGTCTACGAAGGCGATTTATATTCCTGTCGCTACTTCGCCGCCGAAGGCTTCCTGCCCGGCTACAACTTCCCGCGCCTGCCGATCTCCGCCTACGTGCCGGAACACCGCCGCAAGGGACGCGACGAGTTCGCTTCCGGCCGCGCTTCCTGGCGATTTCCGAGTGCGTATCGCTACGCCTGAGGTCATACTGGGTACCGGCTTCCAATCGGCGAGAGACCGGCGTTCCCGCCCGTTTTCGTTCGGATACTCACTGAAGTGTAGGAAACCTGGCCCGTGCCTGAGAATTCCATATACCCCCGGTTGCCCTCGCGCGAGCGACGTTATCAAGCGACCCGGCTAGCCACGCTCATTGCGGCGGCGGTGAACTCGCTACTGGCGGTCACCCAGATCGTCACCGGTTGGCTGTTCCATTCGCAGGCGTTGATCGCCGACGGCGTGCATACGCTCTCGGACCTGGTCAGCGATGGGGTGGTGCTGTTCGCGGCGCGCCAGGCTTCGGCCTCGCCGGATCAAAATCACCCCTACGGCCATGGCCGCATCGAAACGCTGGCCACCATTGTCGTGGGCCTGCTCCTGGCCGCTGCCGGCCTCGGCATCGCCTGGGCCGCCGGTCAGCGTCTGATGGCCTGGGAAACCTTGGGCGGTCCGGCACCGGCCGCGCTGGCCTTCGCGGCGCTGACCCTGGTCTCCAAGGAGGGGCTTTACCAGTACACCGTGCGGGTGGCCCGGCGCATCCAGTCGCCGTTGTTGCAGGCGAACGCCTGGCACCACCGTTCCGATGCGATTTCCTCCCTGGTGGTGCTGGTGGGGATCGCGGGAGCGCTGGCCGGCTGGCCCTGGCTCGACGCGGTGGCCGCGCTGGTGGTGGCGATGTTCATTCTGGGCATGGCCTGGAAACTCATGTTCTCCAGCGTGGCGGAGCTGATCGACACGGCGCTGGAGCCGGACCAGGTCGCGGCGATTCGCGCCGCGATTATGAGCGTGCCGGGCGTCAAGGACACCCACATGCTCCGCACGCGCAAACTGGGCAACGAGGCCGCCGCCGACGTGCATGTCCAGGTGGCGCCGCGGATTTCGGTGTCGGAAGGCCACCAGATCGCCGACGAGGTCTATCGGGCGGTCATGGCCAGCATGTCGACTCTGCGCGATGTCACGGTGCATGTCGATCCTGAGAAAGACGAGGAACAATTGCGGACGGTGGGGCTGCCGCTGCGACCGACGCTCACCGAACACATCCGGCGCGCCTGGGAGGGGGAACCCGAACTGGCGGCGATTGAGGAGGTGGATTTACATTATTTGGGCGGACGGGTGCATGTCACCATCACCCTGCGTCTGGAGGATGAACCCAGTGGCACCGCGATGAACCGACGTGCGTTGGAACTCTGCGGCCGGGTGCGCCGCCGCCCGGAGTTGCGGGACCAGCTCGGCGAGGTGGTGATCCTGTATCGCGCCCGCACCAAAGCCGTTCGACCTGCCGGGGATCTTGCGTCCCACAAACACCAGGTGGATAAAACCCACTATTTTTCGCAACAGGAGGCTTCACTGATGACCCCTACCCTCTCTGAAGGAATCGCTGGACTGCGCCAGTTGGCCGGCCAAGCTCTTGGTGCGAGCGAATGGTTCGAGATCACGCAGGAGCGCGTGGATCGTTTCGCCGAGGCTACGCTCGACGACCAATGGCTGCACACCGACCCCGAACGGGCCAAGGACAGCCCCTTTGGCGGGACCATCGCCCATGGGTATCTGACCCTCTCGTTGCTGCCCTACCTGCTCTCCCAAGTACTCCAGGTGCGTGGGGTGACGGGGACGCTCAACTACGGCCTGGACAAGCTTCGGTTCCCCAGCCCGGTCAAGGTCGGTGGCCGCCTCCGCCTGCGGGCCGAAGCGCTCGCGGCCGAGGAGGTCCCAGGCGGCGTACAACTGCGGTTTGGCTGCGCCGTGGAGATCGAGGGAACCGAAAAGCCGGCGCTGGTCGCCGAGGTGCTCTATCGCTACTATGCGTAGGGATGGCGGTATCGGCCCTATG
>REEE01000132.1 GCA_007695245.1 Candidatus Competibacteraceae bacterium
GGGATTCTCACCCTGCACTACGCCCGCGCCCAAGAGATCGAACCGTGGCTGGACCTCGTGGCCGTCCGGGGCGAGGTGATCGTGCAGTTCTGGCCCAAACCGGGCGAGGCGGCGGTGACCCTGGGGCCGGGGGAGGTGCGGGCGGTGGAAAGGATTCCGGCGCAGTTGAGAGGAGATTTTTGTGAATAAAGTTATTGAGTAACCATAAAAAATTATTTATTATTATCAATAAGTTGATTTTTATTCGCGCTGCTATGCCGGGCATGGGGAAGAGGGTGGCTCTGTCGCCTGACTGCTACGGCATCCGCCCAAGGGGGCAAGCTGTGCGGCGGCATGGTGGTCGGCACCAGCAACCCTTAGGGCACCGCGTCTAGCCAAATAGGGTACGCATCGCGTACCTGTTGCGGGGCGTGAACGCTGACGGGTACGCTACTCCGGCTTCAACCGGAGGAATCGGCCAAGAGGAATTGACCCTTGAGTCTGATCTTTGAGTGGGATACACGCAAAGCAGCCACGAATGCTCGCAAACACGGTATCGAGTTTCAGGAGGCCATCGCCGTTTTCGACGATCCACTGGCCAGGATTTTCCCGGACGTCTGGCACTCGCACCACGAGCCGCGCGAGATCATCATCGGACACCTGCGAGATCGCCGGTTGTGCCTGGTCGTTTTTACCGAAATCGCTGAAGACCACCTCCGCCTCATCAGCGCCCGCGCGGCGACTCCAAAGGAACAACGAGACTATGAACGAAACACCCGATGATCTGTTGCCGGAGTACGACTTCGACTATTCGCAGGCGCAACCCAATCGCTTTGCGGGACGGGGGGCGGTTGCCGTCACCCTGCGCGCCGATGTACTGGCCTATCTCGAGGCGCGCGCGACTGCGAAAGGGTTACCGCTGGGTGAAATGGTCAACGACATGCTGAAAAAAGATATCGAATTGATCGAGGTCGTGGCCCGGTAGAACGCCTGAACGTCGTCACCCCCGCTTCGGGCGTCGTTGACCCCACCGTGGCCATTGCGCCAGTGTCCCGGCGCTCTCAAGATCGGCCAGAGCGGGTTCCGCCCAGCGTACCTCAGCCCTCCAGCAAGCGCCGTTTGGCGTCCTCGTGGACGACCGTTTTACCCTCGGCGGCGGCGGCCAAGCCCGCCTCGATCTTCTGCTTGACGTATAGCTCGTACAGGATATCGTCCCACGTCGCCTGCTCGGGCAAGCGGTCGATCACCTGTTTGGCCGTTTCTTTCGCGGTCAACACCATTAGAGTCCTCCGGTTCGCGCCAGGAGTTTGTCGGACATGGGAACGCGGTTCGGATAGACGAACCGTACCGTGCTGAATGAACGTACTGCGCCACCACCGTCCTGCGGTCCGGTCCCCTGTTAGGAACCAATCTACCCGGTGTTGACAAGGTGCATTTCGCACGGGTTTGTAGCGAGTGGGTTTATTTTACACCGAACTGGCAATCGTCCTTGGGTAGATTGTGAAAGCGGGCGGAATAGGTCAGCGGCAGGCACCTGTAGGCGAAGACCTCGGTTTCCACCCCCGCCGGGCACCGCGCCTGAATATCGGCCGGCGTGTCCCGCGACAGTTTCACATCACCCAACGGCGGGCACCCAACCCGGCCAGAAACCGCAGGGTGATCCACGGCGGTCTTGAGCGAGGGCAGATTGCCCGTCGGACAGACCAGTTCCAGCGGTTTTGAGGGAGAAGGACTCATGATTTGGGACCCGACGGTCGGAACCGGCCGGACTGGCCGTCGGCTGTAACTGCGGCGATCTTCGATGAAAGAATGATTTGTGCGGCGCATCATTTTTTGCTATATTTTCAACTGCCACCAGCAAACCGACAAGAAAAATCATGCACATCGCAGACGATCCCATGTTGGCGCTCATCATCCGTTTCGCGGCGGAAGCCCAGAAGGCGGAGATCTCGAACGCGGAATTTCTGCTCCAGCAGGCCACCGCCATCGAGCGCTACACCGCGCAATTTCCCGCCAGCGAGCGGAACGCGCGGGCCATGGAATGGATCGCGATGCATGCCCGGCAGTATCGGCGGCAGTGGCAAAAAGCCGTGGTGGCCCAGACTTTGAGCAAAACGCGATGCCCCGATTGTCCGCTGCGGGGAGAACCCCATTCGTCGCCCTGCGAGATTCATGAATTCTGGCTCAATCTGTTGCAACACTACGTCGCCGATGACATCTCCGCGCAAGAATATGTTGAGAGTGCGCTGAAGTTGCTCGGTCGGTATAAAGATCGACTCAAGATCGGCTTGGCCCGCCAGCGATTACCGCCAGAAACCGCGCAACTCGAATCCGCCTGACGGCGATCGATGATCTTAAAAACGCCTCTTACTCGGCCATCTCCAAAATCCACGCCGTCAGGGCTTCGAGGTCGGCGTCCGGAATCCTGGGGTTGGGCGGCATCGGGATCCGTCCCCACACGCCCACGCTGCCCCGTTTGATCCGCTCGGCCACCCGCGCCGCCGCGTCGGCTTGATCCTGGTACTGCGCCGCGATGTCCTGATAAGACGGACCCACCGACCTCCTCTCCGCCTGATGACAAGCCAGACAGTTATACTTTCTCGCCAGGTTCTCGCTCGCCGGTGCCGCCGACGCGATCGACAGGGCCAGCGCCAAAGCGCCTAGATATTGGATAAACATAAAGAATCCTCGATATTTTCTCTTTGGGACGGCCTGATGAAATACGGCATTTGCGGTCGTTGCGCCTTGATTTTCATCAAATTCAGGCGTGATTCCAGCATCACCGTTTGCGGCGGAAGCGCGCGATCCGAACGATCAACCCCGAGCAGCAGGGGGTGAAATCGATGAGCGACCGTGTGGATATTCACAAAACTTTAATCGAGTTACCACTTTTTCAGCAGCTACAGGACAGCGAGGTTGCGAATCTGGCAGCGGGAACGCGCGCGATCAGTCTGAGCAAAGGGCGAATCCTGTTTCAGAAAGGCGCTTTGCTGGACGGTTTCTATATGGCCGTTTCCGGCCAGATCAAACTGGTATTTTCCTCGCCGCAAGGCCAGGAGAAAGTCGTGTCCATCGTCGGGCCGGGACAAAGCTTTGGGGAGGCGGTCATGTTTCTGGAGCGGCCCTGTCCGGTGTATGCCCAGGCTCTGGAGGATTGCCGTCTGTTATACATTCCCAAGTCGCACATTTTCGCGGCCATCGAGCGCGACAGCGCCTTCGCCCGTCGCCTGTTGGCGGGGCTCAGCATGCGCCTGCACGACTTGATCGAGGATGTGGCAAGTTATTCCCTGCGCTCCTCCACCCAGCGGGTCATCGGGTTCCTGCTGCAACTGGCGGCAGCGCCGGACAGCAGTTCCGTGGAACTGGAACTCCCCACCAGCAAGCACGTCATCGCCTCGCGGCTGAATCTGACGCCGGAGACGCTGTCGCGCATTCTGCACGGTTTGAGCGAATCCGGACTGATTGCGGTGAAAGGCAAGCAGATCACCGTGCGGGATGTGGCGCGGCTGAGTCGGTTCGATGACACGACCCGTCCCCC
>REEE01000027.1 GCA_007695245.1 Candidatus Competibacteraceae bacterium
GGATTCATTCATTGCGGCCACGGCGCTGGTGCATGGATTGACGGTCGTAACCCGTTTGGAATCCGCGCCTTTCACCTACGCCGCCCGGTCCATCCGGTCGGTTTCGGTGAATTTTTCGGCATCGGTTCGCGCTTCACCGGGAGTGCCGGGCAAGCCCGACAAGTTCATGCTCCCTCCACGCGCAGTCACCCGGTTCCCCAGGGTGATATTTCTAATATTCTTCGCCGCGTTGACGTCGCGGTCATGCCGGGTTCCGCAGTCCGGGCATATCCATTCCCTGACCCGCAACGGCATTTTTTCCTGGTAGGAACCGCACTCCGAACAGGTTTTGCTACTCGGAAACCAGCGGTCCACCTTGATCACCGTGCGCCCGTACCAGCGGGCTTTGTACTCGACTTGCCGGCGAAACTCGCCCAAGCCGACATCGGTGATCGCACCCGCGAGGCAGTGATTTTTCATCATGCCCTTGACGTGTAAATCCTCAAGGGCGATGACATCAGCGCTCCTAACCAATGTCGTAGTGGTCTTGTGCAAAAAATCCGCGCGGCTGGCGGCGATGCGCGCATGAATCCGCGCCACTTTCAGCCGTTGCCGTTGCCGGCGGTGGCTGCCCTTCTGCATCCGGGCCAACCGCCGCTGCTGGCGCTTGAGGTGCTTCAACCTGCGCTTGAGGTGCCGGGGGTTGCCGGACTGCGTGACCCGCTCGCCGTCCCAAGTCACCGCCACGTCCTTGATGCCCAGATCGACGCCGACCGTTTTTCCGGTCAGTGGCAGCGGTTGAATTTCGACTTCGCAGGCGAAGCTGATGAAATAGCGCCCGTCCGGCGTCCGGCTCACCGTCGCCATTTTCGGGACGCCCGCGGGGACTTGCGACCAGCGGACGTTGACCTCCCCCAGCTTGGGCAGATTGATGAACTCGCCCGCTCGGTAGTTGTTCTCAATCTGGCGCTGATCCAGCTGATAGCGTACCGACTGCCGGTCCCAGCGCGACTTGAAGCGGGGATAGCCGGGTTTCTCGCCGTTCTTGAGCCGGCGAAAGAAGTGCTCAAACGCCTTATCCTGATCGATCAGAGTCTGCGTCAGACAGGACGCCGTACCGTTTGCCAGCCAGGGGAACTCGCCGCGCTTCAACTCCGTCACGTGTCGGCCCAGTGACACGTAATTATGCCGGGTTTGGTCGGCTTCCCACGCCGTGTTCCGCAGTTCGAGGCAGTGGTTCCAGACCCATCGGGCGTTGCCGAACTCAACCGCCAGTTGCTGTTGTTGCTCGGCGGTCGGATAGATGCGGAATTGGTAGGCGCGTTGTGTTACCATGCGACCATGATACTCCAACAAATACACGGTGGCTATATGGCTAGAGTGCTTTTAAACGTGAAGATCGAACAAGCGTTGCGCGAACGGCTACAGGCTATCGCCCGCGAGCAGAACCGCACCTTGAGCAACCTGGTGGAAACCGAGTTGAAGCGGGTCGCGGGGATGGTTGCCCCCGCGTCCACCGAACCGCCGAAAAACCGGCGCGGATGATCGTCAAGAGCCGCCAGCCGCCCCGCTCCGGGCGGAACCGTATCGCTAGATGACTGGCGGTTCCGGTCCCTACGCGATGGACTCAAGCGGGCGGGGTCGTTCGTCATCCCTGACTCACTTCAACGAGGGCAGCCGCATGCAGGCCAACCACGAAACCGGCGTGCGCCAGCCAAGGGCTTAACGAGTGCGCCAAAGCAGCAAATCCTTCATGAATTCACCTCCTGGCAAAACCGTCGGTTCGCGCACCTACCTCCACATCGACGCCGCGTCCGCCCTGGATGCGGTGTGGACGGAACGCTGGCGCGCGGCCGAGCGACTGGCCGGCCTCCAGCGCGGCGCGCACTACAACCTGATCCGCCTCGACGCCGAAGGGCCAGCCATCGCCCTGCTGCACTACCCCGAGTTCTTCGACGAACCGTTCCCCGCCCTGCGGGAAAGCTGGCTCGTCGACCTGGACCGCCAGACCGTCAGCTACCGCACCTACGCCGACTCCCGCAACCCGCCGATCCTGCACCGCAAGGAACTGATGTTGCCGGACGATCACCCGCGTCGGGCCGAATACGCCGCGCTGACCGAGGCGGCGGCAACCCTCGGCCTGTTCGATCGACCCACCCGCATCGGCTATCAACGGCAGTGGCGAGCGTTGGTGCGCGAGAAAGGCTACCGCATCGCCGGCCATGCCCTGGTCCCGCTGGGTAACGACGACACCGGGGAGAGTGATAGGGGGACACCCTCCCCTCTGGCGGGAGAGGATTGGGAGGGAGGAGGGCCACTGGGCTGGCAAACCGCGCGACAACTGACGGCCCTGACGCGCTACAACTTCTCCGCCCCGGTGCAAACCCTGGCCCGTTACGGCTTTCTCGACGGACGGTTTTCCCTGTTCGACTACGGCTGCGGGCGCGGCGACGACCTGCGCGGCCTGCGCGACCACGGATTGAACGCCGCCGGCTGGGATCCGTATTACGCCCCGGACCCGCCGATCCACCCGGCCGACATCATCAACCTCGGGTTCGTGATCAACGTCATTGAAGATCGCGACGAACGGCTGGAGGCGCTGACCCGCGCCTGGGCGCTGGCCGAACGCCTGCTGGTGGTGGCGGTGATGCTCGCCAACCCGAACGAACCCCGGGGCCAGCCGTTCCGCGATGGCGTGCGCACCCAGCGCGGCACCTTCCAGAAGTACTACACCCAAGCCGAAATCAAGACCTTCGTCGCCGCAGCGCTGGATGCGGAACCGATCCCGGTCGCACCGGGCGTGCTCTACATCTTCCGGGACCCGGACGCCGAGCAGCGGTTTCTGCTGGAGCGCTACCGCAGCCGCCGGACTCCGCCGCGCCGGTCCGTCGCGCCCGACCGGGAGCGGCGCCCGGTGCCCCGGCCCGACCGGGCGACGGCTCGGTACGCGGCGTATCAGGAACCGCTGGACCGGCTCTGGGCGCAATATCTCAGCCTGGGCCGACCGCCGGACGCCGCCGAAGTGGAAGACGCCGCGCCCCTGCTCGAAGGTTTCGGCACGCTCGGCAAGGCTCTGCGCTTTTTGGAACGGTTCAAGAATCCCGACAACCTGACGCGCGCGCGCGCCGCCCGGATCGCCGATCTGGAGGTCTACTTCGCTCTGACCCAGTTCGAACGCCGCCGACCCTACGCCCATCTGGAACGCGGTTTGCAGCGCGACATCAAAGCCTTTTTCGGTGATTACGCCGCCGCCCAGGCCGCCGCGCGGAACCGGTTGTTCCAGATCGCGGATGTAGAGGCCCTTGCTCAAGCCTGCCGACACGCGGCGGAGTGCGGCCTCGGCTGGCTGCAGGAAGGCCAGTCGTTGCAACTACACGTCAGCCTGGTCGAGCAACTCCCGCCGCTGCTGCGCGTTTACGTCGGCTGCGCGTCCGTCCTCTACGGCGACTATCGGCATGCCGATCTGGTGAAAATCCATATCGCCTCGGGCAAGCTCAGCCTGTTGCGGTTCGACGACTTCGCCGGCCAGCCGC
>REEE01000318.1 GCA_007695245.1 Candidatus Competibacteraceae bacterium
AGCTTATTGCGTGGGAAAAGGAACATGCGGGGCGGTATGGTGAGATTCAGGTGGTGGAGTGATTTTTATGTGTGATGTGAATCCTCAGAGGATCGGTTTGTTTTTAGAAGAGCGGGCCCGAAATCGACGCACTGTTTATTATAGTGAGGTTGTGGATCGATTTGGGTTACCACCTTTGGATGGCGCATGGCTGAGTCATCCATTGTCGGGGATTTTTGAAGTCTTAGATCAAGAAGACGCTAGAAATCATCGTCCTTTTCGCAGCGTAGTAGTAATCTCCCGACAAAGGAACATGCCGGGTGACGGTTTTTTTGAGGCATTGGGACGACTAAGAGGCATCCAAACTTCAAATGAACAGCAACGTCTGGAAGCTTTCTCGAGAGAGCTAACAGCTACGTTTGATTATCCGTGGGCGAATATCTAGCCAGCGATTCCCGCTCTCTTGTTTTTGTGGCTATGATTTTTAAGGATATTTTTTGCTAACGTAGCTCTGGTTAGGCGAAAAAATTCCTTGTAAATCAAGACGCCGGGAACTGCTGATATCTAGCTTAGTGTTAAAAAGGGTACTTCTTTGTCGCACCTACTTACTTTTGGTTGAGAACGCCAAATTGGTGTTCTATCAGACCATGCGCGCCAGGCAAACATCGAATGCCACCTTGGCCCACCAACTGGGCGTATCGGTCGCGACCGTGCGGCGGTTGCTGGATCTGGATCACCAATCCCATATCGATCGGGTCGCAGCCGCTTTGGAAACGTGCGGCCAAAAACTCGTGGTGGGACTGGCGGCCTAGTTCCCGCGACAGGTCACAACGGCAATTAAGGTGAATAAAATGGTGACTTGTGATCAAGACTTTGCGTTGTGGACGAAGCAGCAAGCCGACCTGTTACGCCAGGGGCAATGGAATGAAATCGACGCCTCGAACATTGCCGAGGAACTCGAAGACATGGGCAGCAGCCGCGAACGGGAGTTGGAGAGCCGGCTGGGCGTACTGCTGGCCCACTTGCTGAAATGGCGGTATCAACCGGAACGGCGTGGCAAAAGCTGGCGCGCCACGATCAAGGAACAGCGCCAGCGCATCGTCCGCCTGCTGGCTAAAAACCCCAGTCTCAAGGCGCAACTGGCGGAGGCGACGACCAACGGCTACAGCGACGGGTTGCTGATTGCCGTTCGCGAAACCCCCTTGGATGAACAGGATTTCCCACCTGAATGTCCGTTTACCTTGGAACAAACCCTGGACCCGGACTACTGGCCGGAATAAATTGAGTTTTTTGGTTTTCCCCTCCTTGGACAAGGAGGGGTGGCGCGCAGCGCCGGGGTGGTTCGACCGGCGGCCAATTTCTGGGTTTTCCCCTCCTTGGACAAGGAGGTGTGGCGCGAAGCGCCGGGGTGGTTCGACCGGCGGCCCGCAGCCCCGAGGTGGTTCGACCGGCGCCAAACCGCCCGAACCGTTCGACTCAGCCAAGGCGCGGAAAAGCAAACATCATGCGCATACACAACGTCCCACCACTCAAGCCACGCCGTCAGGAGCTACGCTCGACCCTGACGCCCGCCGAAATCCGCCTGTGGCAAGCTCTGAAACACCGTCAAATGGACGATCTGAAATTCAGACGACAGCACGGCATCGGCCCGTTTATCGTTGATTTTTACTGCCCGGAAGTCCGGTTGGCGATCGAACTCGATGGTTCGGCGCATGACACTGAGGCCGCGCAACAACAGGATGCGGCGCGGACGGCGTATCTGATGAGTTTGGGATTGCGGGTGGTGCGGTTTGAAAATCGTGAAGTGATGGAAAATTTGGAGGGGGTGTTGAGCGAGATTCGCCGGTGGGCCAAATCGAACCACCCCGGCGCTGCGCGCCACCCCTCCTTATCCAAGGAGGGGAATGGACGGTGAAACCGGCGCGCCGTGAGGCTCCGTCGAACCACCCCGGCGCTGCGCGCCACTCCTCCTTATCCAAGGAGGGGAATAACCACGCCCACTCCCCCGCATCCAAGGGAAACCATCGCGTGCCATCCGAGTGGATCGCCCTCAACAAAGCCCACTATCCGGTGACCGCGCTGGGTCCCGGACGGCGCATCGGCCTGTGGCTGCAAGGATGCGCGCTGGCCTGCCCCGGTTGCGTGTCCCAGGATACCTGGTCGTTCGCCCCCGACCGGCTGATGCCCTTGCCCCTGCTGCTGGCCTGGTGTCGGGACGTAGCGAAGGATGGCCTGGATGGGGTGACGATCTCCGGCGGCGAGCCGTTCGCGCAACCCGCGGCGTTGCTCGCCCTGTTGCAGGCGCTGCACGACTGGCGGGCGGCGAGCGGGCTGAATTTCGACCTCCTCGGCTACAGCGGCCTGCCCTGGCCGCGCCTGCAAGCGGAGTTCCCCGCCATCCTGGCCCGGCTCGACGCCTTGATTCCCGAACCGTTCCACGCCCATCAACCCACCCGGCTGCTCTGGCGCGGTTCCGCCAACCAACCGCTGCTCCCCCTGTCGCCGCTGGGCGAGGCACGCTACGCGCCCTACCGGCATCGCGAATCCGAACGTCGGCCTTTTCAGGTCGTCGTCGATGCCGAACGGGTATGGGGCATCGGCATTCCGGGGCCGGGCGATCTGGAACGCCTGGAGCGACAATCCGCCGAACGCGGCGTGCGACTGGGCACCGTGTCGTGGCGCGGGTGAGAATCTGCCCCACCTGCGGGCGTGAAAACGCCGTGGCGGCGATCCGCTGCACGCAATGCGGCGTGTCCATCGCGCGGATTTCCCCGACCGAAGTCGCCCCGCCGCAACCGGAAGCCCCGGCGGTCGACCCCACCTGTCCCCACTGCGAGGCGACCCTGCCCCCGGATCGGGCGACGTGTCCTTATTGCGGCGAAGCGCTGCGGCCCCCGCCGCGCATCGTCATCACCTGGCCCTGGGGCGAGCAACCGCTCGAGCGGGAGCTGATCGTGGGCCGCGACCCGGCGGCGTCCCCGCTGGCCGACCGCCTGGCCGATTATGACAACCTCTCGCGCCGCCACGTCCGGCTGCGGCCCGCCCCCGAGGGACTGTGGATCGAAGACTTAGGCTCCACCAACGGCGTCTTCGTCGACGAGCGCCGGCTGACGCCCCATCAACCCGTCCTGCTGGCGGAAAGCGGGGCCTTACGGCTGGCGAAGGATTTCAGGGCGCTGGTGCGGATAGCGGTTTTATAGCGCTCCCAGGCGATTGGTAGAAATTCCCCTCCTTGGACAAGGAGGGGTGGCGCGTAGCGCCGGGGTGGTTCGACCGGCGGCCCACAGCCCCGGGGTGGTTCGACCGGCGGCCAGTTTCTGGGTTTTCCCCTCCTTGGACAAGGAGGGGTGGCGCGTAGCGCCGGGGTGGTTCGACGGAGCCTCACGGCGCGCCGGTTTCACCGCCCATTCCCCTCCTTGGATAAGGAGGAAGCAGGACCCCGCCGAAGATTCCGGCTAGACGCTGGCCTCCAGATCCAGCCGATGATGCAAGCGCCGCCGCGACCGTTCCTGCCG
>REEE01000235.1 GCA_007695245.1 Candidatus Competibacteraceae bacterium
TGGTCGCTTCCCATAGTAGGCTCAGATGAGGTCAACACCACAAGTTGTGGTTACGAATGAGGGGATCACTGGAAAATTTACAGGAAGGGGTTTTTAACGCTTCCGGCGGCACCATTCATGCGCCCCCTCCTCAAGGCTTGTCTGTTGCTCCCGGTTGGATTATCTTTGCTTGCCAATAAAAACAACTACATGAATCCGACCACGTGGAATTTAAGGAGGCGATGCGCATGAATCCTCTGTCCTATTACGACCCGGACGACCCCTATCCCGAGAGCGACGGCCAACCCATGGCGGAGAACACCGAACAATATGACTGGATCGTCAAGATCAAGGAGAACCTGGAAATCCTCTTCGCCGACCGGGAGGACGTGTTCATCGCCGGGGATCTCCTGTGGTATCCCGTGCCGGATCGACAGATTTCCGGACCGCTCGCCCCGGACGTGATGGTGGCGTTCGGGCGGCCCAAGGGGCGGCGGGGTACCTACCGGCAGTGGGAAGAAGGCGGCATCGCGCCGCAGGTGGTGTTCGAGGTGCTGTCGCCCTCGAACAGCCGGATGGAGATGGCCAACAAACTGGCCTTCTACAACCAATACGGCGTGGAGGAATACTACCTCTACGACCCGGAGCGCAACCAACTCGACATCTGGCTGCGGCGGGATGGGGACTTGAAGCGGGTCACCCACCTGAAAGGCTGGGTCAGCCCCCGACTGGGCGTTCGGTTCGTGCTGGCACCGGACACCCTCGAAATTTATCACCCGGACGGTCGGCCCTTTCTGAACTCGGTGGAACTGGCCCGGCTGGCGAATTCCGCGGAAGAGCGAGCCGAGCAGGAAGCGGCTCGCGCCGAGCAGGAAGCGGCTCGCGCCGAGCAGGAAGCGGCTCGCGCCGAGCAGGAAGCGGCTCGCGCCGAGCAGGAAGCGGCTCGCGCCGAGCAGGAAGCGGCTCGCGCCGAGCAGGAAGCGGCTCGCGCCGAACAGGAAGCCGCCCGCGCCGAACGTTTGGCCGAGCGCCTGCGCGCCTTGGGTCTCGACCCGAACCACCTGGAAGACTGAGCGCCCCGGCCATGCGACCCGAACAGGGGCTGTTGACCGACCTGGACCGGCACTTCGCCCGTTTCATGAGCCGCTTGGCGGGCGGCCCGTCGCCGGAGCTGGAACTGGCGGCGGCCCTGGCCAGCCACGCCACCGGCCAGGGCGATATTTGCATCAACCTGCGCCAGTGGGCGCGGCGGGTGCGGTGGAGCGAGGCGACGGCGGAATCCACCGAAACGCTGGAATCCGCCGAGGCGCTGGAACCGTCGGCCTTCACGCCCCCACCGATCGGCGAATGGCTGAGCGCCCTGCGCGCCAGTCCGGTGGTGGGTCGGCCGGGCGAACGTCAGCCGTTGGTGCTCGACCGACGCGGCCGGCTGTATCTGTACCGCTACTGGAGTTACGAGCATCAACTGGCCGAAGATCTACTCCAGCGGGCCGAAGCCGCGCCGGAAATCCCGGACGAGGCGCGGTTGCGCGCCGATCTCGACTGCCTGTATCCGCGTCATCCGGACCTGGTGGGACCGGATTGGCAGAAAGTCGCGGCGGCGGTGGCCGCGCTGAAGCAGGTGTGCGTGATTTCCGGCGGTCCCGGCACCGGCAAGACCAGCACCGTGCTGCGCATCCTGGCACTGCTGACCGGACAGACCGACGGGCGGCCGCTGCGCATGGCCTTGGCCGCGCCCACCGGCAAGGCGGCGGCGCGCTTGCAGGAGGCGATCCGGGCGGCCAAGCCCAGCCTGGGTCTGGA
Source organism: Candidatus Competibacteraceae bacterium (assembly GCA_007695245.1). Lineage (GTDB taxonomy): Bacteria > Pseudomonadota > Gammaproteobacteria > Competibacterales > Competibacteraceae > REEE01. The sequence goes on from REEE01000235.1 coordinate 1,783, forward strand.
GCCGGAGCGACTGGCGCAGATCCCCGAGGAAGCGTCCACCCTGCATCGCCTGCTCGGCGCTCGGCCCGACGCGGTGTCGTTTCGCCACGATCGCGACAATCCCCTGCCGCTGGATGTTTTGGTGGTGGACGAGGTATCGATGGTCGGCCTGGCGCTGCTGGCCAAGACCGTGGCCGCGCTGCCGGACGGGGCGCGCCTGATCCTGCTGGGCGACAAGGATCAGTTGGCCTCGGTGGAGGCGGGCGCGGTGCTGGGCGAGATTTGCGCCGGCGGGGGGCGGACGTCCCCGGAATTCCGGGCACGGTTGGCGGCGCTGACCGGCGAGGCGCTGCCGCGCGGGCGGGAGTCGCCATCGCCCCTGGCCGACGCCATCGTCCTGTTGCGCCACAGTTTCCGGTTCGGCGCGGCGAGCGGCATCGGCGCGCTCGCGCGGGCGATCAACCGGGGCCGGGCGGCGGAGGCGCTGGAATTATTGGAAAACGCGACGCACGAGGACATCGCTTGGCGCACCCTGACCGATCCCGCCGAATTGCCGGAGCGGTTGACGGAACCGGTGACGGCGGGGTTCGCGCCCTATCTGCGGGCGGCGCGGGACGGAGCCGGACCCATGGAGGTCTTCGCGCGCTTCAATCAATTCCGGGTGTTGTGCGCCCTGCGGCGGGGGCCGTTCGGCGTGGAGGCGTCGAACGGACTCTGCGAGGAGATCCTGCGCGGTCGGGGCCTGATCGACCCGCGTCAGGACTGGTATCTCGGCCGGCCGGTGATGATCGTGCGCAACGATTACAACCTGCGGCTGTTCAACGGCGACGTCGGGATCACCCTGCCGGACCCCGAAGATCCGCAACGCATGCGGGTGTTTTTCCTGGGTAACGACGGCGCGTTGCGCGGGTTCGCGCCGGCGCGCCTGCCGGAACATGAAACCGTCTACGCGATGACGGTGCATAAGAGCCAGGGTTCGGAATTCGACCGGGTACTGGTGGTGACGCCGAACGAACCGTCGCCGGTTTTGAGCCGGGAACTGTTGTATACGGCCCTGACCCGCGCCAAACAACAGGCGAGTTTTTACGGAGAACCCGCGGTGTTCGCGGCGGCGATCGAGCGGCGGTTGCGCCGCTCGTCGGGATTGCGGGATCGGTTGTGGGTGGAGCCGCGAGTTGGAGATGCTGGATGAGGCTTTTGCCCTAACGCCAGCGCTTACCGATTTTCACAGGTATGACGACATCCAGTTGATCGGCGGAAAGTCCTGTAGCTGAATGTCGGGCAACACTGCGCTCCTGCCTGACCTTGGGCCATCGCTGTGCGCGGATGGACGTCGGCGACGAGCTTTAGCAACGGCTGGCCCGTTGGTTGAGGGCGGGGGATGAAAATTCCCGCCCACGGCCATCGCGATTTCGCGGACAATGTCCGCCATGACCCACCGCACCAAGGACACCGCCGGCCTGTACCGCACCGGCCGCGACGAGAACGAGCGCCAACTGCGCTTCGACCGGGGCACGCTGCTGCTGGAAGGCGTGGCCGAACTGCCCGCCGGCATGGACGCCTGGTTCTGCTACGACCCCCGGGTGGACGCCTACCGCGCGCCCGCCCACCGCTATAGCGACCTCATCGGCCCGCTCAAGGGCGAACTGGCCCGCAACAAAGCGCCGCGCTACCAGCGTCGGGACCTGACCTGCGCGTTGGAGATGACGCCCTATCCGCACCAGCGGGAGGCGCTCGCCGCCTGGCAGACCGCCAAAGGGCGCGGCGTGATCGTGCTGCCCACCGGCGCGGGTAAAACGCTGGTCGGTTTGCTGGCGCTGTGTTGGGCGCGGCGCGACGGGTTGATCATGGTCCCGACCCTGGACCTGATGCAACAGTGGTACGCCTTGCTACGCGCGGCGTTCCCGGATCAGGACATCGGTCTGATCGGCGGCGGCTATCACGAACCGCAACCGCTGACGATCGCTACTTATGATTCCGCCGCCCGGCACATCGAACGGCTGGGCGACCGTTTCGGTCTGCTGATTTTCGACGAAGTACATCATCTGCCGTCGGAGTTTTATCGCGCTATCGCCGAATTCTCGCTGGCGCCCTACCGGTTGGGGCTGACCGCCACCCCGGAACGCAGCGACGGCCGCGACGCCGATTTGCTCGAGTTGGTCGGCCCCATCGTCTATCGCTGTCGCCCGGAGCAACTGGCCGGCGGCATGTTGGCGGATTTTCAGGTGCGCCCGATCCACGTCGACCTCTCGCCCGCCGAACGCACTGCTTACCAACACGCTTTGGACGACCGCAACGCCTTTCTCCAGGCCAATCGGCTGTCGTTAAGCACCTTGGAGGGTTGGAACCGCTTCGTGATGCTGTCGGCGCGCAGCGTCGAGGGCCGCCGGGCCATGCGCGCCCATCGCGACGCCCGCCGCATCGCCCACGCCACCCCGGCCAAGCTGCGGGCGCTGGGCCTGATCCTCGCCAACCATCCGGGTGCCCGGACCGTGATTTTCACCGAGGACAACGCCACGGCGTATGAAGTCTCCCAACGCTTCCTGATCCCCTGCCTGACCCACCAGACCGCCATCAAGGAACGCCAGGCGATTCTGGACCGCTTCAAGACCGGGACCTACGCCGCCATCGTCACCAGCAACGTGCTCAACGAAGGGGTGGACGTGCCGGACGCCTCGATCGGGGTGATCCTGTCCGGCAGTGCCTCGGCGCGGGAGTTCGTGCAGCGGCTCGGGCGCATCCTGCGGCGCGGCGAAGGGAAAAAGGCCATCCTGTATGAAGTCATCGCCCGCGAAACCCGCGAGGAGCGGGTTGCCGACCGTCGCCGCGCACCTCCGGACGCCGGACGCAAGGCGGCGCGGATCGAGGCGACGTTGGCGCTGTTCGACCCGCAACCACCCGCCGATTCGGAGCAAACCGAACGCTGAGATGCCGCGCTAAAACGCCGCTCAGGCCGGCGGTGACTCCGCCTCCACCCGATTGCGGCCGTTGTCTTTGGCGCGATACAGCGCCCGGTCGGCGCGAGCCAAAATCGAATCGGCGTTGGAGTCACCTGACGCGAACCACGTAACGCCAACGCTGACGGTATAGGCCAGGGAACCTCCCTCGATTTCGGCCGGCCGCTCGGCCACGGCCTGGCGCAGGCGCTCGGCGAGCTGAACCGCGCCCGCCGCATCGGTGCCCGGTAGCAGCGCGGCGAATTCCTCGCCGCCCAGCCGGCCCAGCACATCGATCTTGCGCAACGACTGCCGGGCGATGTCGGCAAAATGCTGGAGCACCGAGTCGCCAGCGGCGTGGCCGCGCGAGTCGTTGATTTTCTTGAACGAATCCAAATCAAGCATTAACAGCGCCGCCGACTTGGCATAGCGCTGGAAACGCTCCAACTCCCGCGCCACTTGAGCCAGAAAAACCCGGCGATTGACCAGCCCGGTGAGCGAATCTGTCGTGGCGAGCCGGCGCATCTCCTGCTCCAGCGCCCGGCGCTGGGTGATGTCGTGAATGATGGCGAAGAGAATCGATTGACCCCGCAGCAGGATCGGAGACGCATGAAACTCCACGACGCGCAGTTCGCCGCTGGCGAGCTGATGGGAAAAGACAAAGTCGTCGCGGTATTCCGGCAGGGATCCATCCCCCTTCAGCGAAACCTTGTCGGGGGTCGAGGCGTTGATATCGTGAATGGACATCGCGCACAACCGCTCCACCGGATAACCGTAGAATCGCCCCGCCGCCTGGTTGGCGTCCAGGATGCGCCCGCTCTCTGGTTCAATCAGCAGCATGATGGCGTCGTGCCTCTCGAACATGAGGTGGAAACGCTCCTCGCTCTCCCGCAACGCCTCCCGAATCCGGTACTCGCCGGTTACATCGGAAAACACCACCACCACGCCCTTGATCGTTCCATCATCCGCGCGGATGGGGGCGGAACGCTGGGTGATGTGCCGCTCGGCGGCGTCGCGGGCGATCAGGGTCGCGAAATAGACTTTCTTCCTCGCCGCGCCGCCGGCCGGGGACCGCGCCGCCGGCACGGTGAGCGGCTCGTGGTTGCGCGGATCGACGAGACGAAACACTCGCGCCAACGGTTGTCCGTGCGCCTCCGCCAGCGTCCACCCGGTCAGCCGTTCGGCCGCCGGATTCATGCGCGCGATCCGCCCTTCGGCATCCGTGGCGATGACGCCGTCGCCGATGGAATTCAAGGTGATGGCCAAGTCCGCTTCACGCTCGCTTAATTCAGTCGTGCGCGTCTCGACCTGCTGTTCGAGAAAGGACTGCCGGTCGCGCAGGAAGCCAACGAAGAGCGTCAGCACGATCGCCAGCAGCAATCCCGCCAGCCCGGTCAACATGCCAGCTCGCATTGGGTGCGCGGCATGAAAGGCCGGGGTGGGGTAGAGCACGACCGCAAAGGCGCGCCCAAAAGCAAACACCGGATGTACCGAATGAAAGAGAGACTGGCTCAGGTACGCGGCATCCACTCGGTCGGCATGTCCGTCGCTGCGTTCCTGGGGATGCGCCACGAGCAACTCTCCGTCGCCGCGCATCAAGTCCACCAGATGCACGATAATCTTTCCCTCGCCATAAACATCGCGCAGCATGGCCCGGTCGATCAGGGCCTGCAGGCGCAGCACCGCCAGCGCAAACCCATGCAACTCCCCGGCGGTTCCCGCGGCATTGGCATGTTCTGTCTCGGGGGCGGCGGCCGCGAACACCGGCTCGAACACCCGCATTCCCGGCTGGCTCTCGGTTTCCTGGACCAGAGTCAGAGGTTCGGTCGCGGTCATCAGTCCCGTGCGCGCCACCTTCTCCAAAGCAGCGCGGCGCACCGGTTCCGAACCCAGATCGAAGCCCAGGGCGGGTTCGTTGCCGGCCATTGGCTCCACGGCATATACCGGATAGTAGAAATCTCGCCCCGAGACGGGAATTCGCTCGCCTCGAACATCGAACTCCCAGAAGCCCAGATCGTTAAAACCCTCCCAGCACGCTTCAACTTCGGCCCGCTCCCGGTCCGCCGCCGGCACCCGCGGAATCCACTCATAGGCCTGAACCGCGCTGGTCCGGGTCAGTGGTTGCGTGAACGTGCTGAAGGCATCGCAATCGAGAGGTTGCCCGGTTTGGTAAAACCGGGCCAGGGCGGAGAGGTCATCGCGGATATCATGAAACTTCTGACGGACATAACCGGCGCGGGTGGCGGCCATGCGCTCGAACAACGCGCCCCGCTCGCGGATTTCCGCCTCCCAAGCCAACAGCGCGGCTCCTGTCGCCAACGCCACCCCCAAGCTGCCGACCAGGATGGTTTCGAAGTACTGGAAACGCCGCTGTTGGGCCGCCGGCTGCCGATGGCGCCAGTGGATGGCGCTGACGCCCATCACCAGGATCGCCAGCATCAATGCCGTGCCCAGGATCGGCGGCCACCGGCTTGCGGCGATCCGGGCTTGCCACTCGTCAGCCGGAACATCCAAGCCGACCACCATCAGCACTTCGCCGTCGCGAGGATCGAGCACGGGAGCCAACGCCGAAATGAAGGTACCGTACTCATCGGTAAGGGGACCCATCGTCGCGGGTCGCCCGTTCTGAAAGACCGCGAAATCCTCGGGCGCCGGCTCCTGGTACACCGTTCCCGGCGGCGAAGCCAGCGGATCGTTTTCGGCCAGGTTCTCCGGTCCGAAGACCAGGACGCCGTCGCGCAGCGCCATGCTGTAGAGGCTGCGCTGTTGGATAAAACGCCCATAGGCGATCATGAGTTCGCGGATGCGCTCGAATTCCGGCGCGCCTCGGTCCGCCGCCGTGAACGTCAACGCCTTGACTTGCTCGGGATCGAGCGTTTGGGCGATCTCCATGGCCTGCTGGAGCAAGCGCTCCCGCACTTCGGTATCCGTGGCTTGGCCGCGTCGCTCGGCCAGCAGCCATCCTGACCCGACCAGCAGGATCAAGAGCGGAAGATAAAACCAGCGCACGATCCATCCATCCCGGCGCATCCCCACCATCCTCAATGGTTGTGTTTACCCGATCCCGGCGTTCCGGGCCTGGGCGTCGGCATGATAGGACGAGCGCACCAGCGGCGCGGAGGCGACGTGGGTGAAACCCAGCGCCTCGCCGAATTCCCGTAACTGCTCGAATTCTTCCAACGGCGCGTAGCGCGCCACCGGCAGGTGATGAGTGCTGGGTTGCAAATACTGGCCGAGGGTCAACATCTCCACCTCGTGCGCGCGCAGATCGCGCATGACCTCCTGGATTTCCTCCGGGGTTTCACCCAATCCCAGCATCAGTCCCGACTTGGTCGGAACGCGCGGCTGGCGTTCCTTGAACCGCTTGAGCAGCTCCAGGGAATACTGATAATCCGCGCCGGGTCGGGCCTGCCGGTACAGGCGCGGCACGGTTTCCAGATTATGGTTGAACACGTCCGGCGGCTCCCGCTCCAGAATGTCCAGCGCCGTCGCCATCCGGCCGCGAAAGTCCGGGACCAGGGTTTCGATGCCGATGTCCGGCCGGGCGGCGCGCACTGCCCGGATGCACTCGGCGAAGTGGGCCGCGCCGCCGTCGCGCAGATCGTCCCGGTCCACCGAGGTGATCACCACGTACTTCAAGCCCATCGCCGCGACCGTGCGCGCCAGATTGTCCGGTTCCTGGGGATCGAGCGGGTTGGGCCGGCCGTGACCCACGTCGCAGAACGGGCAGCGGCGCGTGCAGATATCGCCCATGATCATGAAAGTGGCGGTGCCGTGGCCGAAGCATTCGCCGAGATTGGGACAATTGGCTTCCTCGCAGACCGTGTGCAGGTGATGCTCCCGCAGGATTTTTTTCAGCCGCAGCACTTCCGGAGTGCCGGGAAACGGCGCGCGAATCCAGGCCGGCTTGCGCAACCGTTGTCCGGGGTCGGTCGGGGCGATTTTGATCGGAATTCGAGCGACTTTCTCCGCTCCACGCAGTTTCTCACCCCGCTGGGGAACGGTTCGAGTTGCGGGTGGAGTAGTGGGGTTTTTGATGGGAGCGACGATGGAATCGCGGGGAGCAGTCAATTCGGACATGGTCGGTTCCTGGAAGGGTGGGAAAGATGGATGCCGCTCCTCACCGGTTGGCGAGAGAGGAAGCTTTGTCCCGTCGCTCAGGGCAAACCCGCGACGTTGTCGAAACGGGTGTAGCCCCACTGGCGGCCGAGCAGCGGCAACAACGCCTCGGCGGCGGTGGCGGGAGTCAATTCGACACCGAGATCCCGCAATTGGGTCACCCGCAGACCGGGATAACCGCAGGGATTGATGCGTGCGAACGGCTCCAGGTCCAAGTCCACGTTAAGGCTCAGGCCGTGATAGGCGCGGCCCTGGCGGACGCGCAGGCCCAAGGCGGCGATCTTGGCGTCCCCCACATAGACGCCCGGCGCATCCGGTCGGGCGTGAGCGACGATCTCGTGAGCGGCGAGCAGTTCGATGACCGCCCGTTCCAGCGTCGTCACCAGCGCCCGCACGGTCAAGCCCAACCGGCGCACGTCCAGCAGGCAATACACGACCAACTGACCGGGACCGTGATAGGTCACCTGCCCGCCGCGATCCGCCCGCACGACCGGGATGGCGCCGGGCGCCAGCAGATGTTCCACCTTGCCCGCCACCCCCAGGGTGAACACCGGCGGGTGCTCGACCCACCACAGTTCGTCCGGCGTGGTCGCGGCGCGGGCCTCGGTGAAGGCCCGCATGGCGGTGAAGACCGGCTCGTACCCACGCCGCCCCAAAAGGCGGAACCGTAAAGATTCGGAACGGGCGGCGTTCAATTGAACAGAGAATAGAAAAACAGCAGGATCGCGTCGAGCATCCGCCCGAACCAGCCGCTTTCCGGCACCTCCCGCAGTGCGACCAGCGGCGTCCGGCTCACCTCTTGGTCGCCGATGCGCACCGCGATCTCACCGAACGCCTGCCCTTGTTGCGCCGGCGCGACGACGTGCGGTTGCACGGTGGTCGTGGTGCTGACTTGCGGGGCCTGGCCTCGGGGTACGGTCACATACAGCGGGTGAGTCACGCCCAACGGCAGCCGGTTCTCCTGGCCCTTCCAAATTCGGGTTTCCACGATGGCCGCGCCCGCGTCATACAGCTTGTGGCTTTCAAAGAAGCTGAAGCCGTAGTTCAACAGCGTCTGGCTGGCCTGAAACCGATCCCGCTCCCGTTCGGAGCCCAGCACGACACTGATCAGGCGAGTGTCGTCGCGCCGGGCCGACGCCACCAGGCAGAACCCCGCCGCTCGGGTCCAGCCGGTTTTGACGCCATCCACCGTGGGATCCTGCAACATCAGCCGGTTGCGGTTCGGTTGCTCGATGTTGTTGTACTTGAAACTGGGCACCGAGTACCGGGTGTAATGCTCGGGAAACTCCCGGATCACCGCCCGGGTCAGCACGGCGATGTCGCGCGCCGACATGTAGTGATTGGGGTCGGGTAGCCCCGAGGCGTTGACAAAATGGCTGTTCGTCAAGCCCAACCGCGCCGCTTCCTGGTTCATCAGTTGGGCGAAGGTTTCCTCGGAACCCGCTACATACTCGGCCAGAGCCACGGTGGCGTCGTTACCAGACTGCACCACAATCCCCATCAGCAGATCCTCCACCGAGACCCGGCTGCCGACCTCGACGAACATCCGGGACCCCGGCATTCCCCGAGCCCGTTCGCTGATGGTGACGTGATCCTCCAGTCGGATCTTGCCGGAGGCCAGCGCCTGGTAAATGACGTAGGCGGCCATCAGCTTGGTGATGCTCGCCGGTTCCATCCGCTCGGCGCTGTTCGACTCCGCCAGCAGATGGCCGCTCTGGTAATCCATCAGCAGAAAGCCGCGCACCGGTATCTGCGGCGGCGGTGGGATCGTCTGGGCCTGGACAGGGGCGATCAGACTCAGCAGGATCAAGGCCAAAAAAGGCGAAAACAGGGGATGGGTTCGATTCGGGTAGGACATGACACGGCTATCTTTCGTAGTGACTCGCGGACCGGCGGGGTTTATCAGGAACGCGCGTGACGTTCGCGGATTTCCTGGCTGAGTTGGTACACCGCCATGGCGTACAACTGGCTGCGGTTATAACGGGTGATGACGTAAAAATTATGCAAGGCCAGCCAGTGTTCCGGGCCGGCGCGCCCTGCCAGATCCAGCAACAGCGCCGCTTGGCGGTCGCCGACCGGTGCCAGCGGTGCGACGCCCCGGGCGCGCCAGCTAGCGATGCTGTCCGTGGGGGGCGTCGTCAGCCGGCGGGTGATCAGGCCCGCGGCCGCCGGATCGCCGATTCGCGCCGGAACGACCACCGCCTCGCCCGGCCGCCAGCCGTGCTGGCGAAAATAATTGGCGACGCTGCCGATGGCGTCGCGGGGGTTCTGCCAGAGGTCGCGGCGACCGTCGCCGTCGAAGTCCACCGCGTAATTCAGGTAGCTGGTCGGCATGAACTGGCCCCAGCCCATGGCTCCGGCGTAGGAGCCGCGCAGGGCCAGCGGATCGATCCCCTCGGCGCGGGTCAGCAGCAGATACGCCTCCAGTTCCTTGCGGAAAAAGTCCGCGCGCCGGGGATAGTCGAAGGCCAGCGTGGCCAGCGCCTCCAGGACCCGATGCCGGCCCATGTTGCCGCCGTACTGCGTCTCCACGCCGATGATGGCGACCACGATTTCCGGCGGCACGCCGTACACCTGCTCGGCGCGCGCCAGCGTCGCCGCATGGGTTCGCCAGAACTCCACTCCGCCCTGAATGCGCCGGGCATTGATGAAAATCGTCCGGTATTCATGCCAGGGTTTGGCTTCAGCGGGCCGGTTCATGGCGGCGATGATACTGGGCTGGGCTTGGGCGCGGTTGAAGAGCGCTTGCAGCTGCGCCGGGTCGAACCCGTGCCGGGCGGCCATCTCGCGGATGAACTCCCGCACATCGGCGCGGCCCCCTAACGAGCGGCCCGCGCTTTGGGCGACCTGAGCCGGGGCCGGGGCCGACGGCGCGGGCGGCGGCGTCACGATGTCCGGCACGGGTGCGGCGGGGATGACGGCGAAGGGCGCGGGTTGCCCGCCCACGGACGCGCACGCGCTCGACAACAGCAGGATGCCCGACAGATACAGGATTCTCGGATACAGACTCTTCACCATCAGTCTCGTCGTTGGTTTCAGGGGAGCGATGACCGCGTCAGGAGCGGCGGCGGGCATGGTGCGAATGGATGCTCATCAGCATACCGAAGCCCGCCATGATCGTCACCATGGACGTTCCGCCATAACTGAACAGCGGCAGCGGCAAGCCCACGACCGGCAGCAATCCGGACACCATGCCAGCGTTCACGAAAGCATAGATGAAAAAAATCAACGTCACCGTCCCGGCCAGCAGGCGCGAGTAGGTGTCCGGCGCGCACACCGCGATGTACAGGCCGCGGGCGATGATGAAAAAGTACAGAACCAACAACAGGCAACCCCCGATCAGACCGAACTCCTCGGCGAAGGCGGCGAAGATGAAATCGGTCGAACCTTCCGGCAGAAAATCCAGGTGCGATTGAGTGCCGTTCAGCCAACCCTTGCCGTAAATGCCGCCCGAGCCGATGGCGATCTTGGATTGAATGATGTGATAGCCCGCGCCCAGCGGGTCGCTTTCCGGGTCCAGAAAGGTCAGCACCCGCTGGCGCTGATAGTCGCGCATGCCGAAAGTCCAGAACAGGGGAATCGCGGCACCCAGCAGACCCGCCAGCCCGAGCAGGATGGTCCAGCTCAGCCCGGCCAGGAACAGCGCGAACGCGCCGGCGCACCCCACCACCAGCGCCGTGCCCAGGTCCGGCTGCACGACGATCAGCGCGAACGGCACCGCGGTGATCGCCGCCCCGCTCAACAGATGCCAGAGTTTGGGTGGCAAGGGGCGGTTGGCGAAGAACCAGGCGATCATCATCGGCACGGCGAGCTTCATGATCTCCGAGGGTTGGAACCGCATCACCCCCAGGTCCAGCCAGCGCCGCGCGCCCTTGGAGATATCGCCGGCCACCAACACCGCCAACAACAGCAGAATCCCGGCCAGATAAATCCAGGGCGACCAGATGCGGAAATACCGTGGCGGCGTTTGCGCCAAAGCCAGCAGGATGACGAACCCCAGGCCCAGCCGAATTCCCTGCGCCAGCAGCAGCTGCGAACTTTGCTGGCCAGCGCTGTACAGCACGATGAGGCCGATCCCGGACGCCGCGAGCAAGCCGAGGAGCAGCAGCGGATCCAGGTGGAGCCGAAGTCGACCGCGCTCCGGGTCATTCGGGTCGATCATCATGCGTCCGGGCATCTCGGGTGGCGGTCTGAATCTCGGCGAGAATCGCGTCGTCGTACCGCTCCAGCAGGTAAGCGTCCAGAACCCGGCGGGCGATCGGGGCCGCCGTGGCACCGCCGCCGCCGCCGTGCTCGACGATCACCGCCACGGCGATGCGCGGCTCCTCGAACGGGGCAAACGCCACGAACAGCGCATGATCCTGCAGGTGTCTGGGCAGCCGCCGGGCGTCGTATCTTTGGCTCTGCCCCAGCGTGAACACTTGAGAGGTGCCGGTCTTGCCGGCGATCCGGTAGTGGGGACTTCGAATTCGGCTGGCGGTGCCGCCCTCGACGACCTGGATCATGCCTGATTTGATCGTGTCCCAGAACTGGGGATTCCTGACCTCGACCCGCGGTTGCGCCCGCGGCGCTTCCGGGGTCTTGACGCGGGTTCCGGGGTCTTCGATGGCGTGCAGCAACCGCGGCTGAAAATGCGCGCCTTTCTGGGCGATGATGCTGGTCGAGTGGGCCAGTTGCAGCGGGGTGGTCAGGAAATAACCCTGGCCGATGCCGAAGCTGACGGTATCGCCGGCGAACCAGGGTTGCTGGTGGACGCGGCGTTTCCACTCCGGAGAGGGCAACAGCGCGCTCGCTTCGGCGGGCAGATCGATGCCGGTCGGCCGGCCCAGGTCGAACTGGCTGAGGAACGCATGAAATTTTTCGATGCCCAGATTGACCGCCAGGCTATAAAAGTACACGTCGCAAGATTGCGCGATCGCCCGATCCATGCTGACGCTGCCGTGCCCGCTCCGCCGCCAGCAGCGGAACCGGTGGCTCGATCCCGGCAGCCGGTAATGGCCCGGACAGTACACGCCGCTGTGGCGGTTGACCGTGCCATGCTCCAAGCCGGCCAGAGCCATCAACGGCTTGATCGTGGAGCCCGGCGGGTAAACGCCGCGCAGCGCCCGGTTGATCAAGGGGCGATCCGGGGAGGTGTTGAGCGCCCGGTAGGAGGCGACGTCGATGCCGTTGACGAACGGATTGGGGTCGTAGTCCGGCTGGCTGACCAGCGCCAGCACCTCGCCGTTGCGGGGATCGAGGGCGACGACGGCCCCCGTATGCCCTTCCAGCGCTCGCGCGGCGGCCATCTGCAAGCGGACGTCGATGGTGAGATGGAGGTGCTGGCCCGGCGTCGGCGGTTCGCGGTTCAGCACGCGCAGCGGTCGGCCCTCGGCGTTAGTTTCGACCTGCTGCCAGCCGGCGCGGCCGCGCAGGACGTCTTCGTAGGACCGTTCGATGCCGATTTTGCCGATATGGGTGCTGCCCCGGTATTGGCCCAGATCGATCCGGCGCATCTCGTTCTCGTCGATCCGCCCGACGTAGCCGACCACATGCACCAAGTGCGCGCCCAAGGGGTAACGTCGGGCCAGGTCGGCCTTGATGTCCACGCCGGGGAGTTGGTGCAGGTCGATCGCCAGCCGGGCGATTTCCTCGTCGGTCAGCCGGAACCGCAGCGGTACGCCCAGGTAGGGCGGACTGCGCTGGAGAAGCCGCCGGAAGCGTTCGATATCCAGATCGGTGAGTTCGATGCGTTCGCGCAGCGCCGCCAGCGTGGCGTCCAGGTCCCGGACCTGCTCGCGGGTGATTTCCAGATGATAGGACGCCAAATTGTCCGCCAGCAGGACGCCGTTGCGATCGAAAATGAAGCCGCGGGTCGGCGGCAGCGGTTGCAGGCGAATCCGGTTATTGTCGGCCAGGGTAGTAAAGCGCTCGTGGTTGAGCACCTGGAGATAAACCAGCCGCCCGCCCACCGTCAACAAGCCCAGCAAGACCATGCCCAGCATGAGCAGGGCGCGTCGGAAAAACAGTTCGCTTTCGGCGGTATCGTCCTTTTCCCTGGTCAGAGGCTCCCGCGCGAATGGACGCCAGGTCTTCATGTCGATGGATCGGACCTTCAAGTGACCTGAAAGTGGCGACGCACGTCGCGCAAAACCACGAACAGCACCGGCCAGCACACCATGCCGCCGATCGCCGGCGCCAGATACCAGCCGTCGCGCGGCGGGTAGCCGATCACCCCATTGATCCAGAAAATCAGGATTTGTTGGATCGACAGGAACACCAGTACGCTGAATGCTTGCCGCCAGGGCGGAAAAACCCGAATGCGCCGGTAGGTCTGAAGCGTCAGGTAGGCCACGGCCGCCAGCGCCAGGGCATGCTGGCCCAGCAGCGCGCCGCGAATGACATCCAGCCCCAGCCCCACCAGCCAGCCGGTGCCGATCCCGACCCGATGCGGCAATGCCATGCACCAGTATATCAGCACCATCGCCACCCAGTCGGGGCGGAACGGGGCCAGCTCGCCCGGGAACGGAATACCGGATAACAGGAGCGCCGCCAGAAAGCTGAGCGCGATGATCCAGCCCCCTTGAGGATGCACCATGGTCATGGTGGGGCGGATGCGGGCGCTTCCGGCGACGCGGGTGGGGCGGATGCGGACGTTTCCGGCTCCACGCGCGCGGTCGGGTCTCCCTCCAGCAGCATCACCTCCCGGATCCGGTCCAGTTGCGCGACGGGCCGGGCGATGATGCGGGCGAACGGACTGGCGGGATCGAACTGCGCCTCGGTGACCGTACCGACCGGATAGCCGTGGGGAAACCGCCCGCCCAGCCCGGAGGTGATCAGGAGATCCCCGGCTTGCACGTCTTCATGGTTGGGGATGTGCGGCAATTCCAGGCGCTGGAAATGGCCGGTGCCGAGCGCCAGGGTGCGGACCCCGGTCCGGTTGATCTGGATCGGCAGGGCATGGTGGGGATCGGTGATCAGAATCACCGAAGCGGTAAAGGGATCGGCCCGGATGACCTGGCCGATCACCCCGTGCTGATCGAGCACCGGTTGCCCGACGTAGACACCGTGCTGCCGCCCGCGATTGATCAGGATATGGTGCCGGTAGGGATCGAAGTCCACCGCCAGCAACTCGGCGATCAACACGCGCTCCGGCGCATCGACCACCGATTCCAGCAAGGAGCGCAGCCGGCGGTTTTCCGCTTCCAGGGTAATCAGTTTTTGCAACTGGGCGTTGAGAAACACCTGTTTCTCGCGGAGGCGAGTATTTTCTTCCAGCAGGGCGCGGCGGCCCGCCAGGTTTTCCGTCAGCCAATCCCGGACGGTGGTCGGCCACCCCACCAGATGATGTAGTGGGTAAACGGCGGTGGTCAGCACATCGCGCACCCCGTCCAGATAACGATAGCGGTGGTCCACCGTCATCAGCACGATGGCCAGCGCGACCCATAGTCCCAGTCGGAGGGTCGCCGTCGGGTTGAGAACGAACAAGTAGCGGATGCGCCGACTGGGTTTGAGCGTGGCCAACGGTCATTCGATGGCGAAGGCATCGACGGCGCGTTCGTCCTTGGCGATCAGTTCCAGAACCCGGCCGCCGCCGCGCGCCACGCAGGTCAGAGGATCCTCGGCGACCACCACGGTCAAGCCGGTTTCCTCCATGATCAGCTTGTCGATCTCGCGCATCAACGCGCCGCCCCCGGTCAGCACGATGCCCCGCTCGGCCACGTCGGCGGCCAGTTCCGGCGGGGTGGCTTCCAGCGCCATCTTGACCGCGCTGACGATGCCCGACAGCGGCTCCTGCAAGGCTTCGAGAATTTCGTTGCTGTTGAGGGTAAAGCTGCGCGGCACGCCCTCGGCCAGGTTGCGGCCCTTGATCTCGATCTCGCGCACTTCCGCGGTGGGATAGGCGCTGCCGATTTCGTGCTTGATCCGTTCGGCGGTGGGCTCGCCGATCAGCACCCCGAAATTGCGGCGCACGTAGTTGATGATGGCCTCGTCGAAGCGGTCGCCGCCTATCCGCACCGCGCCGGCGTACACGATGCCGTTGAGGGAGATGACCGCGACTTCCGAGGTGCCGCCGCCGATATCCAGCACCATGGCGCCGCAGGCTTCCTCGACCGGGATGCCGGCACCGATGGCCGCCGCCATCGGTTCGGGGATCAGGTACACCACCCGGGCGCCGGCACCCATCGCCGATTCGCGGATCGCCCGCCGTTCGACCTGGGTCGAGCCGCAGGGCACGCTGATCAGCACGCGCGGGCTGGGGTTGAAGGACTTGCGGGAGTGGACCTTGCGGATGAAGTGTTGCAGCATTTTCTCGGTCACGGTGAAGTCGGCGATCACGCCGTCCTTCATCGGCCGGATGGTTGAAAGATTATTGGGCGTGCGGCCCAGCATTCGCTTGGCGTCGGTACCGACCGCCGCAATGGTGCGAACGCCCCGCACGGGATCCTGATTGATCGCGACCACCGACGGCTCGTTGAGTACGATGCCGGCCCCCCGAACGTAAATCAACGTATTAGCCGTTCCCAGATCGATCGAAAGATCGCTGGAGAACTTCCCGCGCAACCATTTGAACATGTTATTGAAGGCACCGGGTGGTAAAAAGCGCCCAATGCTAACAAGTAGGGGGATTGGGAGCAAGCTGACAAATCGCGTCCCAGCACTGGGGCGGGTCATGGCGTCGGCTGGCCCGAACGTCGCTCCCGCATTATGCTTTAATAATAGCGAACAAGCGGTGG
>REEE01000167.1 GCA_007695245.1 Candidatus Competibacteraceae bacterium
CCCGGCCTGGCCTGGCTGCTGGCCGCGTTCGCCGGGCTGACGCTGATCCTCGATGGGGTCGATGGCTGGCTGGCGCGGCGCGGCGGGTTACAGAGTCCGTTCGGTGCCCGCTTCGACATGGAAGTGGACGCGGCTTTCATCCTGATCCTGGCGGCGCTGGTCTATCAAGCGGATAAAGCCGGCGCTTGGGTGCTGCTGTCGGGACTCCTGCGCTACGGTTTCGTGGCCTTGGGTTACGCGCTGCCCTGGTTGCGCCGGCCGCTGCCGCCGAGCTCGCGCCGGCAAACCGCGTGCGTGATCCAGACCCTGGTCCTGGCGCTGTGTCTGATCCCGCCCCTCGTTCCCCCGTGGACGACCCTGTTGGCCGCCGCCGCGCTGGGATTTTTAACGCTATCCTTTCTGGTGGACACAGTCTGGCTGGCCCATCATTCCCAACCCAAAACAGAGGAGACTGTTACATGAATCAACATCGCATTTTTCCCATGTCCGTCCGCGTTCTGCCGGCCCTGCTGGCCGGAGCGTTGTTATGGGCCGCGGCCCCGGCTCAGGCCGAACCGCGCCAGTACGCGATTGATCCCGAACATCTGAGCATCGGCTTTCTTGTCGAGCACATCGGTTACGCCGGTACGTTGGGGATGTTCCGCACGGCCGAAGGGTCGTTCACCTTCGACGAAGAGACGGGTCGGCTGGCCGACCTGCGCGTGGTGGTCGACACCACCAGCGTGTTCACCAACAACGACCGGCGCGACAAGCATCTGCGCGACGATGACTTTCTGGATGTCAAAAAGCACGCGCAAATGGTCTTCACCGCCGCCGAAGGCGGCCCGTTCCGCCTGGGGGAATCCGCGTCGCTCGCCGGCGAACTAACCCTGCTCGGGGTTACGCTGCCCCTGACCCTGGAGGTCACCTGGAACAAAAGCGCCACCTCGCCCGTGCCACCCGGGCCTTATGTGCTGGGAGCCTCGGCGCGGGGCACGCTCCAGCGCAGCGCGTTCGGCATGACCTACGCGGTCGAAAACGGCTGGGTCGGCGACGACGTGGAACTGATTATTGAGTTAGAGGCGATACGGCAGTCGGAGTAACCAGACCGGCGGTCGTTGCCGCCACCGGCAAAAACGTGGCTGGTGGCGGTTGCTGGGAATCCAGCAACCGCAACAGCCACGGCCCCAGATCCTCAATCCCCCCCACCGCCGTCGGACCGGGCCGCAGCCCCGTTTGAAACCCCACCGCCAAACCGGCCTCGATCAGCGCTGGATCGCGCGCGAACAGATGCACCGGCACCTGCCACGAAATCTCCCGGCCGCCCACCGCCGCCGGGGGTTGGTGGTCGCCCAGCACCACCAGCAGTGCGTTGTCGGGGGCGTACTGACGCAGATAGCCGCCCAGCATCTGGAGGTTGTAACGCATGGCGCGGATAAAGGCTTCGGCCAGCTCCCGGCCGTGCAAACGGCGGTTCAGTTCCATCACGTCCGAGGCTTCGGTCGCCGCGAGCCAGTCATCGAACACGCTCCAGTCAGCGTGGTAAGGGGGAACTGGGGTGAACGGCGCATGACTGACGATGGTGGGAAAGATCACGAACAGCGGTGCCCGGTCGGCGGGCGCCACCGCCGTCTGGTGCAACCAATACAGGCTGAACTGGTCGGGGATGGCCCACCAGCCGTAGATGGGACCGCGATAGTCCAGGCGTCGGGCGTCGAGAATCTGGTCGAAGCCATAAAACCAGCCTTCCGGCCAGGGATACTTCAACCCAGGTTTGAGGGCGAGCGTCCGATAACCGGCGGCGGCGAAGCGGGCGACCAGGGTGGAACGGTTGCTGGTCAGCAGGGATTGGTAATCGGCCGGGTCGGCGATGCGCGCGCCCGCCAGCAGGCTGGCATGCGCCAGCCAGGAACCGCCGCCGAAGGTACTGGATTCCACCCGCGCCGAAACGACCCGCCAGCCGGCGGCGTCCAGTTTCCGTTGCAGCGTGGTGAAGTCATCGGCCAAGGGATCGGCGAAGGCGGGATCATCGAGCACCAGCGCGCCATAGGATTCGAGAAAAATCACGAAGACATCGCCGCCGGCCAACCGGCCCAGATCCGATTCGGGCAGCGGCGGCTCGGCGGCGAAGCGTCGGGGATCGTTGAGTACGGTCGCGGCCAACGCGCTTTGCGCCTGACCGGCCAACATCGCGCCGACCGAGAGCGCGAACCAGTGCTCGGTCGGCCAGTGGGGGTTCAGGCGTCCCGCCCCGTACAGCGCGAGCAGCACCAGGGACAGGGCACCGAGCCGGCGGCGGCCCGCTGGGTGCGCGAGCGCGGCCGTGACCGTGCCGAGCGCCCAGCGGGCGACCGCGACCAGCACACCGACCAGCGCCAGCAAAGCCAGGCTGCCGACCAGAATTTGCCAGCCGGGCACGCCGTCCAGGAACATGGCCACGACTCGGGGGAAATGCCGGATTTCCCAGTATAGATCGATCGGGCGACCCAACAGGGCCGGCGCGGTGACATCCAGATAGCGGCCCAGTATCAGGATCAGATAGAGAACCAGGACCATCCCGCGCACGCCGCGTCCCAACGGCCGCCAGGTGGCGAGGAGCACGAGGCCCCCGAGCAAAATCACCAGGTCCAAGGAAAGCTCGGGTACCCAGCGTACGCCGGCCGTCGGCCAGCGGTTGTGAAACACCAGCGCCGAATTCAATAGAAACAGCGCGAGCAGCAGCTGGCCAGTGTTTGACAGCGACGACGCGCGCCCGCTTTCCGAGGGGGGACGGCCCGTTTCCATTAATTGTGCTCAGCCGCTCCGGCGTTGGCCGACCACCAATCCTGGGCCAACCGCCGAGCGCGCGCCAACTCATTTTCGTTGAGTTGACTGGTGGCATGATCCAGAGGCTGAGTCGCTCTCCCATACCCGCCAGACACCGCCAGATTCAGCCACAGGTGGGCTTGGATCCAGTCCCGCTCGGCACCCCGACCGTCACTGTACAGCATCCCCAACCCGTACTGCGCCAGCGGCAGACCGTTGCCAGCGGCCCGCTCCAACCAGCGGAATGCTTGTGGATCGTCGCGCGGCACGCCGCGGCCGGTGGCATACGCCAGCCCGAGCATCAACTGGGCCAAAGGCAATTCCTGGTCGGCGGCCTTACGGTACCAACTGATGGCCTGGTCCCAGTCGCGCGGCACGCCGCGGCCTTCGGCATACATCAGCCCCAAATTCAACTGGGCCAGCGGCAAATCGCGCGCGGCGGCCTTACGGTACCAGTTGACGGCTTGACCGAGGTCACGCGTCACGCCGCGACCGGTCGCATACAGCACCCCCAGGTTGAACTCCGCCTCGACGCTGCCTTTTTGCGCGGCTTCGCGGAACCAGCGCAGCGCCGCTCGCTCGTCGTGTGAGATCCCGATGCCGTCGGCGTACATCGCGGCGATGCGGAGTTGGCTCTCAACCTGCCCCTGCTCGGCGGCCCGCAGCGACCACTGGGCCGCCTGGCGGTCGTCGCGATCAAGAACGCCCGCTTCACCCGTGAAGTAGAACGCTCCCAGCCGATTCTGGGCTTCAGCCTCGCCCTGTTCGGCCGCCTTGCGCAGCCAATCCAGACCGATCCGGGGGTCGCGCGGCATGCCATCGCCGGCCAGATAGCGCACCGCCAGCCGCAGCTGCGCCTCGGCGCTGCCGCCTTCGGCCGCCTGCTCCAGCAACCGCAAGCCTCTGGCCTCGTCCAACACCACCCCTCGACCGCTCAGATAACTGTTGGCCAGCTCCAATTGCGCGAGCGGCAGGCCCTGCTCGGCCGCGCGTCGGAACCATTGCAGGGCTACCCGTTCGTCGCGCGGCAGGCCGCGACCCGCGGCTTGCATCCATCCCAGATAGTATTGCGCCTGCGGCAGACCCTGCTCGGCGGCCAAGCGATACCACCTCACCGCTTCCGTATCGTTACGGGTGGTTCCCTGGCCTTCGGCGTACATCCGCCCCAGACTGAACTGGGCCAGCCCCAATCCCTGCTCGGCGGCCTTGCGGTACCAGATAAAGGCGTCCCTGACGCTGCGCGGACCGCCGCGGCCGAGCGTGTAACGCACCCCGAGGTTGTACTGGGCTTCGGGATGACCCTGTTCGGCGGCTTTGCGATACCACGCGAACGCCTCCCGATCGTTCACGCTCGTGCCGCGGCCGCCGGCGTACATGGCGCCCAACGCGAACTGCGCGCCGGCATGACCTTGCTCGGCGGCCAGGTGGTACCAGTCGAAGGCTTCCTTGTCGTTGCGCGACACCCCGCGTCCGCTGGCGTAATGATTCCCCAGGGCAAATTGGGCTTCGGCATGGCCTTGTTGGGCGGCCTTGCGATACCAATTAATGGCTTCCCGGTCATCCCGCGTCACGCCTTGGCCGGTTGCGTACTGGGTGGCCAACACATACTGGGCCTCAACATGACCGCGTTCGGCCGACTGGCGCAGCCACAATACCGCTTCCCGCGCGCTGGGCGCCTCGCGCGGATGGGCGGCGTACAGCAGTCCCAACTGGAGCTGGGCCTCGGGATTGCCCTGCAGAGCCGCCCGTCGGAACCAGTCGATGGCGTTGCGCTGGCTCTGGGCGATCCCCTGACCGCGCAAGTACATCAGACCGATCATGGTCTGGGCGTGCGGGTCGCCCTGTCTGGCCCAGTTCATATACTCCCGGAACGCCGTGGCGTAGTCACCGTGGCGATAGGCCTCGGCGGCGCGGTTGGTGGCGGCGTCGGGCGCGGTCGGCCGCGTGTCGCCGTAATGCCAGACGCCGCGTTCGTCCTGCCATTTCTTCACGCCGGAATCCGGCGCCGCCTGAGCCGCTCCGATCAGCATGGCTAACAACAACAGTGCGGTCTTGCGCATGACCACCTCCCACCTCTTAGAGGCGATTTTATACGGTCTCTGGTAAGCTAAGCACTTGAAAAACCCCTCGCCTCCCACTTCTTGCCCGCGAACTCACCGCAAAGGGAGAGGGGGAGTTTTTTCCGGTGGCCGGGTTTCGCGCTTCATTTTGCGGGATTCGCGGGTATCATTGGACATCCCCTTCTCATCACGAGGCAATCCACATGACCATCAATCTGCAAAAAGGACAACGCATCAGCCTGGAAAAAGAGGCGGGGCACGGTCTGAGCCGGGTCGTCATGGGTCTGGGCTGGGGCATGAAGCAGGTCCAGAGCCGTGGTTTCCTGGGCTTCGGCGCCGGCATCCGCCAGGAAGCGGTGGATTTGGACGCGTCCTGCCTGCTGTTTGATAATGCCGGTAATTTAGTGGATACCGTCTGGTTCAGACAACTGGAAAGCCGTTGTGGCTCCATCCAGCACAGCGGCGACGATCGCGCTGGCGGCGGCGAGTCCGGTGCCGACAACGAGCAGATCGTCATCGATTTGAATCAGGTGCCCGCCGCGGCGCAGACCCTGATCTTCACGGTCAACAGTTTCAGCGGCGAAAGCTTCGCCGGCATCCCTAACGCCTTTTGTCGGCTGACGGACGGCACCGACGGCGGCGAGATCGCCCGCTTCGATCTGTCGTTGGAAGGCGGCCAACGCACCGGCCTGATCATGACCAAGCTGTATCGCCACGGCGGGGAGTGGAAAATGCAGGCGATCGGCGAACACGCCGAAGGTCGCACCTTCCACGATCTGCTGCCGGCGATCAAGCCCTATCTATAAATTTCAACAAATCTCGACCAGGAACCGATCATGGATTTACAACCCGGCCAGAATTTCTCCATCACCCGGCACCCCACGGCGCCTGCTGTCGTCGAGATCGAACTGGGCTGGGAACCAACCACCACGCCGTTGATCCTGGATTCCAGCGCCTTTGCGCTAACCAACCAAGGCAAGGTGCGCGACGACGGCGATTTCGTGTTCTACAACCAGCCGGCGCTCGCTGGCGGCGGCATCCATCGGGGTGGCGACGGGCGAATCTTTACCCTCACCTTCGCCCAACTTCCCGCCGGCATCGAGCGGATCGTGATCGCCCTGACCATCGATCGGGGCCAGCAGCGCGGGCAATCGTTCGGTCAGTTGCACCAGGTGCGCGCCGACCTGCGCGCCGCCGCCGGTGGGCCTCCGCTGGCCGCGTTTCCCCTGGCGACCCAAAACATGCCGGAAACCGCGTTGATCGTCGGTGAGTTTTACCTGCGCAACGGTGAATGGAAATTCCGGGCGGTCGGTCAGGGCTTCGTCGGCGGACTCGGGCCGTTGGCCCGGCAATACGGGGTGGACGTGGCGGATGATCCCGATGTCGCCGCTCCGATGCCGCCGCCCGCGCCGCCCGTGGCCCGGCCAACGCCCGCGCCGTCCCCAGCGCCGGCTGCCGTTCCCCCACCGCCCCCGCCGCCCCCGCCGTCCAAGCCCATCCGGCTCGGGAAGATTACCCTGGAGAAGAAAGGCAACAGCATCTCCCTGGAGAAAAAGGGCCAGGATTTCGGCGAGATCGTCATCAACCTTAACTGGAACCAGGGGAGCGGCGGCGGCGGATTCTTCAGCCGGTTGACCGGCGGCAACCGGGGCGTGGATCTCGATCTGGGCTGCCTGTTCCGGTTGCGCGATGGCCGGGCCGGCGCGGTGCAGGCGCTGGGCGACAGCTTCGGCAGCCTGCAAGAGCCACCTTACGTCCAACTCATGGGCGACGACCGCACCGGGGCCAGCACCGAGGGTGAATTTCTGCACATCAACGGCCGGCAGTGGAACCAGGTGGATCGGGTGCTGGTCTTCGCCTTCATCTACGAGGGCGCGCCCAACTGGGCGGAAACCGATGCGGTGGTCACCCTGCAAACTCCCGATCAGCCGACTCTGGAAATCCGCATCGACAGCCATCACCGCGAACACCGCATGTGCGCGCTGGCGCTGTTGGAGAACCAGGGCGGAAACATCAAAGTCACCAAACTGGCCGAATATTTCCGCGATCATCGCCTGATGGATCAGGCTTATGGCTTTGGCCTGCGCTGGGTCGCCGGTTCCAAGGACTAGCGGCCCGGCCCGGCTTTCACCCCCGTTTTCCACTCACTTTGAAGGAAATCCCCCATGGCGCTCGAATGGCTGAAACAACGTTTTAACGAAGTCTCCACCGGTCTGAAAGCCGAGGTCACCAAGATCCGCAACAAGAGCTTCCTGGAAGCGACGGTGGCGGGTTGCGTGATCGTCGCCCACGCCGACGGCATCGTGAAGCCCTCGGAAAAGCAGAAGATGATGGGTTTCCTGCGCAATTCGGAAGTCCTGTCCGTCTACAGCACGGAAGAGGTCATCGCGCTCTTCGACAAATACGCCAAACAGTTTGAATTCGATTACCAGATCGGTCAGGCCAGCGCGTTGCAGGTGGTCGCCAAGCTCAAAAGCAAGCCGGACGAAGCGCGCCTGATGGTGCGGGTTTGCTGCGCCATCGGTGCCGCCGACGGTAATTTCGACGACAACGAAAAGCTGGCGGTGCGCAATATCTGCGCCGAACTGGGCCTGAACCCGAAGGATTTCGATTTGACCTGAACGCGTCGCGGGACCGTGTTCAGGAACCTTCCCCCCCGTCTCGTGATCCCGAATCCGCAACCAACCAGAGGAGGACAACCTCAATGGCTATTTCCCTCAACAAGGGCGGCCGCCTGTCGCTGAGCAAGGAAGATCCGGGCCTCAAGAAGGTCCAGGTCGCTTTAGGCTGGGACGCCCGCGTCACCGACGGCGCTGATTTCGACCTGGACGCCTCGGCTTTCCTGCTGGGCGCGGGCGACAAGGCGCGTTCGGACGCCGATTTCATTTTCTACAATCAACTGAAATCCGCATGCGGCTCGGTGCAGCATACCGGCGACAACCTGACCGGCGACAGCGCGGGCGACGATGAGGTGATCATGGTGGATTTGACCGCCGTTCCGGCGGAGATCCAAAAAATCGCCTTTACCGTCACCATCCACGATGCCGAGCAACGCCGGCAGAATTTCGGTCAGGTCAGCAACGCCTACATCCGACTGGTCAACGCCGACACCAACGTGGAAATCGCCCGCTACGATCTCGCCGAGGAATACTCGACCGAGACCGCCATGATCTTCGGCGAACTCTATCGCCACGGCACCGAATGGCGATTCAGCGCGGTCGGTCAGGGCTACGCCGGCGGTTTGGCGGCGATGTGCCGCCAGTTCGGCATCAACGTCTGAACCCTCAACGGCCGGGGCAACTCGGCCTCTCGATTAAAATCAGCGGCGTCCGACCGCCGCGTCGCACTCACCCAGCCCGCCGCTCCACGGCGGGTTTTTGCTTTCTGGATAGAGTCCATCATGAGCGAAACCGTCAAATACCTGCTCGATGAGAGCCGGATGCCCAAATCCTGGTACAACCTGGTCGCGGATTTACCAAAGCCGCCGCCGCCGGTCCTGCATCCCGGCACCCTGCAACCGATCGGCCCGGACGATCTGGCACCGCTGTTCCCCATGACGCTGATCCAACAGGAAGTCTCCGCCGAACGAGAGATCGAGATCCCGCGACCGGTGCGGGAGATTTACCGACAGTGGCGACCCAGCCCCCTGTATCGCGCCCGGCGGCTGGAGCAGGCGCTCGGCACCCCGGCGCGGATTTATTATAAGTACGAGGGTGTCAGTCCGGCCGGCAGCCACAAGCCCAACACCGCCGTCGCTCAGGCGTTTTACAACCAGGAAGCCGGGATCAAGCGGATCGCCACTGAAACCGGTGCCGGGCAGTGGGGGTCATCGCTGGCCTTCGCCGGGGCGCTGTTCGGCATCGACGTGCAGGTGTTCATGGTGCGGGTGTCCTACAACCAGAAACCCTATCGGCGGGCGCTGATGGAGACCTGGGGGGCGCGCTGCGTGGCTTCGCCGTCCGAGGAAACGGTGTCGGGGCGCGCCATTCTCGCCCGGCGGCCCGATCATCCGGGGAGCCTGGGCATCGCTATTTCCGAAGCGGTCGAGATCGCCGCGCAACGCGACGACACCAAATATGCGCTGGGCTCGGTGCTGAATCATGTGCTGTTGCATCAGACCGTGGTGGGTCTGGAAGCCATGGAGCAGTTGGCCATGGCCGACGATTACCCCGACATCGTGGTCGGTTGCACCGGCGGCGGCTCCAACTTCGCCGGCATTGCATTTCCGTTTCTCGGCGAGCAATTGCGCGGCGGTCGGTCGGTGCGCATCGTCGCCGTCGAACCGGTGGCCTGTCCCACGCTGACCCGTGGCCCGTATGCCTACGACTTCGGCGACACGGCGCATCTGACCCCGTTGACCAAGATGCATACCCTGGGTTCGACCTTCACGCCACCCGGATTCCACGCCGGCGGCCTGCGCTATCACGGCATGGCGCCGCTGGTCAGCCACGTCAAGGAATTGGGCTTGATCGAAGCGCGCGCCTACCACCAACTCGGGTGCTTCGAAGCCGGGGTGCTGTTCGCTCGCACCGAGGGCATTCTGCCGGCTCCGGAAGCCAATCACGCGGTGAAGGGAGCCATCGACGAGGCGCTGCGCTGCAAGGAGGACGGAGTCAGTCGGGCGATTCTGTTCAACCTCTGCGGTCACGGGCATTTCGACATGCAGGCGTATATGGATTATTTCGCCGGCAAATTGACCGATCAGAGCTACGATGAGTCCGAACTGGCGATGGCGCTGGCCGGATTGCCGTCGGTGTCGGCGTCGGCGGTTTGAGAATGAGAAGACGCGCGGTAAGGTTGGATGCCAGGATTTGCGGATCGGGACGCCGCGCGACGTCCCGATCGTTCAAGAAGCCGCTACTTGCCCTGGAAGCCGCTCGGATACTTGCGCATACCCGCGGGGCTTTCGTCACTGGCAGCCATCGTTGCCGCCGCCAACATCACCGAAACAGTTCTCGGCCCGACGACCGTGGTGCCGTCCTGATGGCTGAGCTTGGCGCCTTCGGGCAGCGTCAATTCAATCCCCACAAGCTCGCCACGTTTGCTCGGTGTGATGTTCGTAAAATCGGTCCGACTGTTGAAACCACGGCCCGTCGAGAAGATCTGTTCTCCTTCGTCGGGCGCCATCAACCGGATGAGATTACCGGGCACGCCGACGGTTTCTCCCGCGTTGATAATCTCGCCCGAGGGCGTTTCCAGGAAACACCCTTCCGGGATGATGAAGGTGTATTCCCTTTGCGGATCGCCGGCCCCCGGCGCTGGAAAAGCCGGAGATTTATTGGCGAATCCGAATCCGGTGGCGGCATGAGCGGACACGCTTAGCAAAACACCGAATAGGAATAGGACGGGCAGGGCAATGGTCAGGATTTTCTTCATGGCTTATTGATCCTCTTCAAGGTTGAAAAAAGAAACAGGTGATAGCGGTTGAGTGATGCAAGCCTCGTATCTTCAATACGCAACCCGGCTTTCGGTTTGCGCATGACACTCCTTCATCCGCGCCAATCCCCGGCGCAACCAGGATTTCACCGTACCCAATGGATGATTGAGCCGGATGGCGATGTCCTCGTGGCTCGCCTCCTGAAAATAAGCCAGTAGAAAAGCATTGCGCTGCGTCGGTTGGAGACACTCCAGACAACGATGCAACCGTTGCTCTTCCTGGCTCCGACAGGTCTGCTCCAGCGGCCCCTCAGTTTGATCGGCGAGCCGATCGAGTTCCTCATCGAATTCTCCTTCTCGGCGATGTTTGGCCTGCTTGCGCAGTTCATCGATGGCCTGATGGCGCATGATGGTGGTCAACCAGGTCATCGGAGCGGATCGTTCGGGACAAAACTCCCCGGCATGGAGCCAAACCTTGATATAGCCCTCCTGGAGCGCCTCGGACGCCAGTTCCCGATCCTTCAGCAACACTACGAGCATGCCGTAGAGTCGCGCTGAAGTGGCTTGATACAAATGCTCGAAAGACCACCGATCTCTTTGCGTCGTGCGAGCCAACCAAAGATTGAGTTGCTCGGGAGAGGCCATCATCAATTCTCCTTGCCGGTCAATGTTGCCGATTCGGGTGTTGCGCGATCCGTGCCAACTCTTGAAATATTCATAAAATTATTTAATTTTCAATAATTTATCTTTATTGATAGCGATCGGGATCCAGGTTCCCCGGCGACGGGTTCATCGCGATATATCGTCGTGTCGCGATATATCGCGGGCTTGACGGCGGCGAAACCCGGTCTCTCTTCTACGGGACCATTCCATCCTTATTCAGATAACTCATTATTTTAAAAAGCGAATATTGAAGCTAAATCGCTCCAAAGGGTCTTGGCGTGATAAATGCTGAACGGATCGACGTGGAACACAGAACAAACCCGTTCGATTCACTGGGATACCTCTCTGCCTGATGCGATAATCCGCGAACGCTCATCAGCGGAGAGGAGTCATCATGCCTGGGGTTGAGATGCGTTCTGACCAAGCCGCGGCTTTTTATGAGAATGCAGAGATCGTGCGCAAGGTTTTCGAACATTCCAACGACGCCATCTTCGTGATCGATCCCGAACAGGATCGGATTCTCGACGCCAATCCCAAAGCGTGTCGCCTCCTCGGCTACTCCCACGAAGAACTGTTGGCTACCCCCATCTCGGCCATTCATCCTCAGGAAATGCCCGAGCTGATGGCCTTTGCCGGGTTGGTTTTTAATGAAGGTGTGGGTTGGACGGATCGGCTGACCTGCCTGACCAAGGCGGGCGCCCGGATTCCCGCGGAATTCTCGGCCTCCGCCACCAGCATCGGCGATCGACGGTGTTTGATTGTGCTGGCCCGCGCCGTGACCCATCACCAGGGCGATCAGATCTTGCGAGACATCTTCGCCGAGACCGCCGCGGTGACGGGGGATGCGTTTTTTCGGTCCCTGGTGCGTCATTTGGCCGCGGCGCTGGACGTCCGCTACGCCTTGATCGCCGCTCGTACCCCCCAGGCCAACCAGGGCCGGATTCTGGCCCTGTGGTCGGATCAGGGGCTCAGCGGTGATTTTACTCACGACCTCGCCGCCACGCCCTGTGAGGCCGTGCTGGCCGGTCAAATCGTCCATCATCCGCGCGACCTGCAGAGCCTTTTTCCCTCGGAGAAACGGGGATTGTGTCCCCACGCGGTCAGTTACCTGGGTTTTCCGCTCCGGGATTCGCAGGGTCAGGTGTTGGGCTATCTGGCGGTGATGGACGACCGACCGATGCCGGCGGTCCCCCTGGAAATGTCGGTTTTCCGAATCTTCGCCGAACGGGCGCGGGCCGAGTTGGAACGCGAGCGGATAGAGGCGATCCTGCGGCAGAGCGAGGAGCGCTTTCGCATGCTGGCGCGCATCTCGCCCTCGATCACTTTTCGCGCGGACGCCACGGGGGCCATACTCTACGTCAACGAGCGCTGGAGCGAGTTGACCGGTCGCCGCGATGAAGAGGTGCTGGGGTACGGCTGGGCGCACGCCGTGCATCCCGAAGACCGGGACTATGCCTTGGCCGCGTGGCGGCAAGCCATCGCCCGCCGCCGGTCGTTAAACATCCAGTTTCGTTTGCTCCGCCCCGACGGTTCGATGGTATGGGTCACCGGGCAAGCGGAACCGGAGTTGGACGAGCGGGGCAACGTGCTGAACTATGTGGGGACCTGCACGGATATTTCCGCGCAAAAGGACACCGAGCGACAGCTTCTGGTCGCCAAACAGCTCGCCGAAGCCGCCAACCGCGCCAAGACCGACTTTCTCGCCAATCTGAGCCACGAACTGCGCACGCCCCTGAACGGGATTCTGGGCTACGCGCAACTGCTCAAACCGGCGGAAAATCTCACCGATACCCAACGCGACGCCCTCGCCGTGATCCAGCAAAGCGGGGAGCATCTGTTGAGCCTCATCAACGATCTGTTGGACCTGTCCAAAATCGAAGCCCAACGGTTGGAACCGGTGCTCCACGATTTTCAGTTTCGCGAATTTCTGCGGTTTCTCGTGGAGACCCTGCAAGTTCGGGCGGCCGGCAAGGGGATCGTCTTTGCCTACGAGCCCGTGACGGACTTGCCGGTCGGCGTGCGCGGCGACGAGCAGCGCCTCCGGCAAATCCTGGTCAATCTGCTCGGCAACGCCGTGAAATTTACCGACCGGGGATCGGTGCATTTTCGGGTCGGATACCATGGCGAGCGGATGCGCTTCGAGATCATCGACACCGGGATCGGCATCCCCGCCGATCAACTGGAAGCGATTTTTTTACCTTTCCAGCAGGTCGATCATGGTTCCCGAACCTTTGAGGGCACGGGGCTGGGGCTCGCCATCTGTCGGCGGCTGGTCGAGGCTTTGGACGGCCGTTTGACGGTGGACAGCACCCTGGGGGAGGGCAGTCGGTTCCGACTCGAACTGCCTTTGCCGGAGGTGCCCGCCTTCCTGGATTCCGCGGCTGCGGTAGCCCGGCCAGCAGCGGTGAACGGGTCCGCAAACCCGCTCGCCGCGCCCTCCTCAACCGAACTGGACGCTTTACAGGACTTGGTCGCCATCGGCGACATTCAGGGCATCCTGGAAGCGGCGGCCAGAATCGGCCAAGGCGACGAACGGCTGCTGCCTTTCGCCCGGCGGTTGCGAGAATTCGCCAGCGCTTTTGAAATCAACAAAATTCGCGAGCTGCTCGGGGATTTGACCTATCGATAATCACACCATGCCACCCGCCGAACCCACCACGACCCTGTTGATCGTGGACGACAAGCCCGCGAACCTGGGGGTGTTGTTCGATTGTCTGACCGCCGCCGACTTCAAGGTGCTGGTGGCGCAGGACGGTCCCAGCGCCATCACGCAGGCCCAGCGCGCGTGTCCCGACCTGATCTTGCTGGATATTCTCATGCCGGGCATGGATGGTTACGAAGCCTGTCGCCAGTTGAAGGCGTTGGAGGCGACCCGAGAGATTCCGATCATCTTTATGACGGCCTTATCGGAGACCCGACACAAGATCATGGCCTTCGACGTGGGCGGGGTGGATTACGTCACCAAACCTTTCCAGCAGGAAGAAGTGCTCGCCCGGGTCCGAACCCACCTGAACCTGCAACGGCTGCAACGGGCGCTGCGGGAACAGAACGCCCGCCTGCAACAGGAAATCGCGGCGCACCAGCAAGCCAAGGCCACCGTTCGCTACTTGAAGGACGAACTCAAGACCGTCGGCCACTTCGAAGAGATCGTCGGCGACAGCGCCGCGCTGCGGAACGTGCTGGGGCAGGTGGAACTTGTGGCCGGGGCCGACAGTACGGTGCTGATTCAGGGCGAGACCGGCACCGGTAAGGAATTGATCGCCCGCGCCGTCCACAACCGCAGTCCGCGGCGGGAACAGCCCTTCATCAAACTGAACTGCGCCGCGCTGCCTCGGGAACTGATCGAGAGCGAACTGTTCGGTCACGAAAAAGGCGCGTTCACCGGCGCCATCCAGCAGCGCAAGGGTCGCTTCGAACTGGCTCACCAGGGGACGCTGTTCCTTGATGAAGTCGGCGAGCTGCCCCTGGAAGCCCAAGCCAAGCTGCTTCGGGTGTTGCAGGAACAGGAATTCGAACGGGTCGGCGGCACGCGGGCCATTCGGGTGGACGTGCGGGTGGTCGCCGCCACCAACCGGGATCTCGAACGCCTGGTCGAGGCGAATCAATTCCGGATCGACCTGTTTTACCGCTTGAATGTTTTTCCATTAACCATGCCGCCGCTGCGCGAGCGCCCGTCCGACATCCTGCCGCTGGCGCAATTTTTTCTGGCCCAGCTCGCCCCCCGTCTGGGCAAACCGCTCTCCGGGATCTCGGAAAGCGCCGCGCGGCGGCTGCAAGGCTATTCCTGGCCCGGCAACGTGCGGGAACTGCACAATGTCATCGAACGCGCCGCGATCCTTTCAGCGGGTCCGGCGCTCGACATCGATTTTCTGGAGGCGCCGCCCGCCACGGTTGCCCAAGCCGCCACGCCCGATACGCTCGAAAGCGTGGAACGGGCGCATATTCTGCGGGTGCTGGGCGATACGGACGGAGTGATCGACGGCCCTCAGGGCGCGGCGGCGGTATTAGGTCTCAATCCCAGCACGCTGCGGTCCCGCATGCAGAAGCTGGGCATCAAAAAAACCCGTCCCGCCACCCATTGAAGGCCATGGCGGTGGACAAGTTCGTCGGGTGCCGGCCAGATAGATTTGGGCTGATCGCCAGTCTGGCCAGGATGGCGATCAGAATGAAACGCCGGCTTTTTCCAGCTCGGCGTAGGTGGTGGCCTGGCGCGCCGGATCGATGTCCAGCCCGAGTTGCGCGCCGATCCGCGACAGCGAGAAGATCCCGCGCACCGCCAACTGACCGGTTTCGGGATCGTGGTCCACCACCATGGCGTGCTGGCGGCCCGCCTGGCGCAGACTGGCGATGATATCCCCGACCCGCGCCGCCAGAACGTCTTCCATCAATAACACCTCCAGCTTGGGTTGGAGCGTCATGAGGTCGGCGACCAACAGATCCTCCCAGACGCCGCCGGCCTTGGCCAGAATCCGGGCCGGTTTCTCGCCTTCGATGTCGCGACTGGTGATCAAGCCGACGATTCGCCCATCGGCATCGCGCGCCAGCAATAATCGTACGCCACGCTTGACCATGTACTCGAGCGCCTTGCCCAGCGGCGTGGTCAACTCGGTGGTGTAGGCGGTCACCTGGCTGAAATCGGTCA
Organism: Candidatus Competibacteraceae bacterium; assembly: GCA_007695245.1. GTDB lineage: Bacteria > Pseudomonadota > Gammaproteobacteria > Competibacterales > Competibacteraceae > REEE01. Next base: position 15,526 of record REEE01000167.1, read on the forward strand.
TCACTTGGGTGGCCGGATCGCCGGCGCGGACGCGCTCCGGCAACCGCTGCCTGGGGCGAAAATAACCCACTCCGCTCTCCAGGCGATGGAACGGCAGGGGTTGATAGTCTTGGGTCATGAGAGGCCCTCCGGTGGTTTTCGAGGAATTAACGCCCGCGTGTGGAGCGGGCTATAATGCCGTCGGTCCATTCCATGATCGCCCGCACGCGGGGGGTCAGCAGCGTCCAGGCACCCACGCGATCGACCCAGCGGTATTCGCTGTGTTCGGGACGGCCCAGTTCCGGGTTGGGCGTCAGTCGGACCTCGGTGCTGGGGGATTCAGCGATATAGTAGCGGGCCACCTTGCGGCCCTGGTTGTAGGGATGGGTTTCCCGGTAGACATCGCCCCAGCGAAAGCGCAGTCCGGTCAGCGTGGTTTCCTCTTCCACTTCGCGGATGGCCGCTTGCAGCGGCGACTCGTCGGCTTCCACCACCCCTTTGGGAAAATCCCAGTAATTGTAGGCCCGCAGCAGCAGGTAATCGTAATGGTCCCGGTTCCAGTGAACCACGACCACGCCGGAAGACAGGGTTCGACCGCCGGACGGTCTGGGACTGATCATCCGGGTGACCCCACCGGCGCTCACGACGGGCGGCCGGAGTGATAGGGCGCGCTCAACTCATGCACGGCCTCGACCAGCACCCGAACGCGTTCCGGATCGACCTGGGGTTGCACGCCGTGGCCGAGATTGAAGACATGGCCGGCTCCAGGACCGAAATCGGCCAGCACTTGAGCGACCTGCTGGCGAATGCGTTCGGGGGAGGCGTAGAGCGCGGCGGGATCGAGATTGCCCTGGAGCGCCACCCGCGCGCCCACCCGCTGGCGGGCGTCGCGCAAATCCACGGTCCAATCCACCCCCACCGCGTCGCAGCCGGTCGCGGCGAGGTCTTCCAACCAGGCACCGCCGCCCTTGGTGAACAGGATTACCGGAACTCCCGCCGCGGCGGACGAACGGTTCAGCCCGGCGACGATTTGCGCCATGGGGTCCAGCGAGAATTCCCGGTAGGCGCGCGGGGTGAGGATGCCGCCCCAGGTATCGAAGATCATCAGCGCCTGGGCGCCGGCCGCTACCTGGGCGTTCAGATAGTCGGTCACCGCTTGGGTGAGCACGCTTAACAACTGGCGCAGTGGTTCCGGTTGCTCGTAAAGCAGGCCCTTGACTTGGGCGTAGTCCTTGCTGGAGCCACCCTCGACCATGTAGGTCGCCAGGGTCCACGGGCTGCCGGCGAAGCCGATCAGCGGGACTCGCCCGGCCAGTTCCCGGCGGATCAACCGCACCGCGTCCATGACGTAGCGCAATTCGCCCTCTGGATCGGGCGCGGCCAACCGGGCGATGTCGGCGGCCGAACGCAGCGGTCGAGCGAATTGCGGACCCTCGCCCTCGCTGAACGACAGGCCCAGACCCATGGCGTCGGGAATGGTCAGAATGTCGGAGAACAGAATCGCCGCGTCCAGCGGAAACCGGGCCAAGGGCTGCAAGGTCACCGCGCAGGCCAGTTCCGGAGTCTGACACAGGGTCATGAAATCGCCGGCGCGGGCGCGGATGGCGCGATATTCAGGCAGATAGCGCCCGGCCTGGCGCATCAGCCAGACCGGCGTGCGGTCCACGGGCTGCCGGCGCAGGGCCCGGAGCAGGCGATCATTGTACGGGGGTGCAATCATGAGTTTTCGGCTGAGTGGGCACGACTTTCGACAACCATTCCATGGCAAGTGTGCCAAGGTTCCGAAATTACGTCCATGAATGAATGG
>REEE01000026.1 GCA_007695245.1 Candidatus Competibacteraceae bacterium
CCCCGGCCCTGCGGGCCACCCCCCTTGGCAGGGGGGGAATCAAGACCGGATTATTGAGTTGAAGATCATTAGGAGCTGGCTTTGCTGGCGAATTCGGCGGCGGGCGTCGCCGGCGCGGGTCCGGGAACTCGGTCGCCGGGCACGCTACCGCCCTTCCCGGACGTTCGTGGGTCGCGCCGGGTGCGGTCGGGCGGGGCGCTTGTCCGGGCGGTTCGCCGGCAGAATCCGCTCCAGCCAGCGCTCCACCTGCGCCGAGTCCGCCGCCGCAATCCGCGCCGCCACCGCCGGTTCCGGCGGGCCAAACTTTGAACCGCCCCGGGAATTCCGGAGGCTGATTGCTGTGAGTCACGCCGCCATGGCGGACTCGGTGAGTCGGCGATAGTCGGCTGCTTCGGCCTCAGCCGGCGGAAGGTAACCCATGGGCTCCAGCAGTCTGCGGTGGTTGAACCCGTCTACCCAAGTCAGGGTGGTCCATTCCACCGTCTCCAGGCCCTGCCGAGACTTCCGGTGGATCACCGCGGCTTGGTACGGCCCATTGACGGTCTCGGCCAAGGCCTTATCGTACGAGTCGCCCACGCTGCCCACCGAGGGCTCGATGCCCGCCTCGGCCGGGCGCTCGGTATCACGGATCGACCCGTATTGCACCCCGCGATCGCTAGGGTGGATCAAGCCGCTCCGGCCGAACGGCTGGCGCGCGCAGAGGGCCTGCTCCAGCGCATCCAGCACGAAGTCGGTGCGGGCGGCGCGGGACCCCTTCCCGCCGACCAGGTACCGGGCGAACCCGTCGATGATCAAGGCCACAGCGACGAACCCCGGTGCCGTAGACCCCTACGTGAAATCGGAGACCCACCGCGCATTCGGACGCTCCGCCGTGAACGGGCGGTTGACCCAATCCTCAGGACCGGCGGCTTCCGGGTGGCTGACCGTGGTGTTGACCGGCGGGCCCCGCCGCACGCCTTTCAGGCCGAGCCTCCGCATCCGCCGCTCCACCGTGCAGCGGGCCATCTCCACGCCTTCGCGCCGCAATGGCCGCCAGACCTGGTCGGCGCCGTAGACCTGCAAAGTCTCGTCCCAGACCGAATGGAACCAATGGCTGCCCATTGCGATACAGGCTCGCCTTGATGCTCTCGCACCCTGCGAACCGCTCGCTCCCTGACTTCCGGTGAAAAGTGGGTTGATGTCTTCATGGCTCCATCCTCTCAAATGTTGGAGCCTCCGAGACAGCCGGGGCGGTTCAGCTACCACTTAACCCTGGTCGGGTGTTTCCGGGGCATACTGAATCCCGGCCTGATGGGTTTCCGCGTTATACGGCGCGACGATCGAGACATCAATATTGCCGTTGGCGAGATTTTCCCGACCGCTCACAATCACCCACTTGTCGAAGTTGAAGGCCTCCAGCACCTCATCCAGCAACTCGGGCGCGAAGAAGCACAGATGATCCCGCTGGTCGTCGGTTTGGCGCAGCGTGAAGCTGAAATTGTCTTTATCCAGCTCCGGGATCAGACCGGCGACCGTATGGATCCGCTCCTGCACCGAGCGCCGCTGGCGCAGAACCGCGCGCACCTGCCGCGAGTTCTCCCGCGTCAGCGTGTAGCGTTGCCCGGCATCCCCGAACAGGCGGCCACGAACCTCAATGGCGGTGACGGTGCCGGTTAGCGGTGGCACCAGTTTTTCCAGGGCTTCCAGCAACTCGATATCCATCGACTCCCCTGGCGCATCGACCGCGGCGCCGAGCGCCCAGGCCATGGCCTGTTCGAGCCGGGCGCCGATGGCGTCCAGGTCGGTCGACCGGGACAAACCCGGCAAGTCCGCCTGATGGCTATCCGCCAGTCGAAAGGCCACTTCAAAGCTGTGATAGCCAAAACCTTGGATCGCCAGATCGTAGAACTGACGCATCTCCCGGGTTTTCCGGCCCGGTCCCCGGCCAACGGCAAAGACCTGTCCGGCGACCTTTTTTAGGGCGGTCGTGGCCCCATCAATGAGCTGGCGCATGACGCTGGCTGGAACCTGACCTTCCGCGAGTCCTTCGCCGATGGCGCGCAATACAACCAACGGTTCCAAATCGGGCCACAACATCACCCCAGGCCCCGGCAATACCTCCGGGGGGAGATCGTCAAGGGTTCCCCGCCAGCAGGCGACCGGGGACCCGTCGAAGCGCCGGTCCAAAATCCACACCCACGGCTGATCCAAGGCCTCCCGGAGCGCGCAAGCGCCTTGTTTCAGGCGGGCGATCGTCCGGCGGTGGGTCGGGACCACGATATAGCGTTCGATCGACTCCTGCTGGTCGACAAGAAAAAACAGCAGCTTGCCCAGCGCGTGATCGACGGTGAAAATTCGCGGGCCATCCACGTCATACAGCACCTCGTCGACCACGAGGTCGCTGAAGTGCTGGGGATCATAGGGCGCCGCCGTCACTGGCCAGTCCATTTGCATCACTCCAGCGGATTGTCAGCCAAGGTGAAGGGCTGGGTACGGTTGACGTCTTCTTAGGGCCACCAGGTCGTATGCGAAGGACGATCCCTACCGGGCGTCGGTTGGGTATGACCCTGCGCGGGTTGCAAATCGGCGCGGTAAATCAGTCCGCCAAGTTTAGGAAACGCTTGGGTCACATGTCGAGCGTCACGGTAGGCGCGAAAGACCGACAGACCGTGGCGCTGGCATTCCGAACCGGATGACTTTTTCCCCAACTCGGCGTGGCTCATGAAATCTTCAGGACTCGGCGGGTGAGTCCGACACACGCGGAAGACTTCCCCATGGGCAGGCTCCGCACCAGCGGGCGGACAGCCTTCCGGCCAGGATTTGGGGAAATGCCGGTCATTCATCGTCATTCATCATGGTTCGATTGCTCGCGATCCGGCGTCAAACGTTACGCCCCGCAGAAACCGATCCGAACCGATCGGGATCGAAGCATCGGCGCGGATGCCGGTCCGCATCAGCCTTCTCCACGGTCAAGTAATGCCTGCATTCCTTTTTTAATCACCACTTCGTCATCCAGATAGCGAGCGGTTTTCATCTCAAGTTTTCCTTTTCACAATAAGCGACCGGATTACCGCACCAATTCCCGCGTATGCGCCGGTGAAACCAGTAATGTGTAACGACCCTGTTTGACTTGCGAAAGTATCAGATTCAGCGCATCTGTTTCCAGGCGAATTCGCAGTTGCTGCTGATCGTCAAAAGGTCGGCTCAGAACGCAGACATCCGAGCTCGATCATGCTCGTGAAGGCCGCCGACATCTTCCCGATCTGGGTGTTGATCACGTTGATGAAGTGGCCGGTGTCCCGGGAGAGGTAGTACTGCAGCCGCATGCGGCCGTAGTCGTCGTAGAGGCGGCCCTTCAGCTCGCGCAGGAGCTGGCCCCGCAGGTAGGCCTGGTAGCCCTTGGCGAGGAACAGAAAGACGCCCTTGAGCAGGA
>REEE01000265.1 GCA_007695245.1 Candidatus Competibacteraceae bacterium
ATCGATCATCGAACCAAGAAAAATGGCATTGCTTATCGGGATCGGGCATAAGGGACACGCGCGTCGATCATCAGATTTCCACGAGTGGTTCGGGATTCAAGCCCAGGAACTCCCTTCCTGACCCTCGGTCTCCATCTCCCACATGATTCCCCCTTCCAGCATTCAGGTCATCATCCCCGCCCTCGACGAGGAAACCACCATCGCCGCCGTGGTGGCGACGCTGCGCGCCCTCGGTCTCACCCGCATCCGCGTGGTGGACAACGGCAGCACCGACGCCACCGTGGCCCGCGCCCGCGCCGCCGGGGCCGAGGTGCGGGTCGAGCCTCGGCGCGGCTACGGCCAGGCCTGCTGGACCGGCGCGCAAGACCTCGCGCCCGAGGTCGAGTGGCTGCTGTTCTGCGACGCCGACGGCAGCGACGATCCGCGCGACGTCGCCCGCCTGCTCGCCGAAGCGGAAGCCGGGGCCGACTTCGTGCTCGGCGACCGCCGCGCCCGGCCCGAGGCCCGGGCCGTCATGACCCCCGTGCAGAATTTCGGCAACGCGCTCGCGGTCGGCCTGATCCGTCTCGGCTGGGGCCAGCAATATCGCGACCTCGGCCCCCTGCGCTTGATCCGCCGCGCGCTCTACGAGCGGATCGGCATGCGCGACCGGGGTTTCGGCTGGACCATCGAGATGCAGGTGCGCGCGGTCGAGGCGGGCGCGCGCATCGTCGAGCTGCCGGTCGGCTACCGCCGCCGCCAGGGCGGCCGCTCGAAAATCTCCGGCACCCTCAAGGGCAGCGCCCAAGCCGGGGCGATCATTCTCGCCACCCTCGCGCGCCTCGCCGGGCGCCAGATCGGTCCGCGCCTGGGCGGGGCCGGCCTGCTGGTGCTCGTCGGGGCCGCGCTGCTCTGGCCGCACGGCGCGGCCACCGCCGCCAACGCCCCCTGGTTGCTCGCCGCCGCCGCCGTGATGGGCGCGGGCTACGTCCTGACCTGGCGACCTGCCCTCGCCCGGGCCACGATCTCGATTGGGCTGTTTTGGGGGGTAGCCGTGGGCGCGCGCCTGATCCTGGTGCCGATGGAGCCCGGAGACGACGTCTGGCGCTATCTCTGGGAAGGCCGCATCCAGCTCGCCGGCTATTCACCCTTCCAGTTTCCGCCGCTCGCGCCCGAGTTGGCCGAACTGCGCGCCGAGTGGTGGAGTTCGATCAATCACCGCGACAAGACCGCCATCTATCCGCCGCTGCTCCAGCTCGGCTTTCGCGGTCTGGCCGCGACCCTCGGCGACGCGGTGTGGGCTTGGAAACTCGTTTTCATCGCCGCTGACCTGGCCGTGTGCGCCCTGCTCGCCCGGCGTTTCGGCCATGCCGCCGCGTTGATCTTCGCCTGGAATCCGCTCGTCATCTACTCCACCGCCGGCGGCGCGCACTTCGAGAGCCTGCTCATCCTCCCCCTGGTCGTGGCCTGGCTGGCGTGGGAGCGCGGCGGCTGGGTCCGCGCCGCGCTCGCGGTGGGCTTGAGCGTCGGGGTGAAATGGGTGACCGCTCCGCTGCTCGGCTGGCTCGCCTGGCGCCAGCGCCACACCCCGCGCCGCGCTCTCGCCACGCTGGCGCTGGGCGCGGCCCCGCTGGGGCTGGCGCTGCTCTGGTTTCGGATCGAGTTCGGCCCGCTCGGGGCGCTATGGCCGGGCGAGTTCGTCGCCAGGGCGCGCGGCATGGACCTGCTGCCCTGGCTGGTCGATCTGCTGCGCCGCCCAACCGAAATCTCCAACGCCTGGATCCCGTTTTTGTTCGTCCCGCTGGCGGGCGCGGTTCTGCTGATGGCACGACGTTTCGTCACCGCCGGTGAAGGCTACTTCATCGCGCTGGTGGTCTGCCTGCCCTCGGTGCATCCGTGGTATTTCACCTGGCTGGTCCCGTGGGCGGTCGCCACCGGCAACCTCGGCACGCGCTTGCTCGGCCTCAGCGCCTTCGCCTATTTCTGGATCTGGCACATCCACGAGATGACCGGGCGCTGGGAAACCACGCTGACCGTGCGCCTGCTGATTTGGGGACCCTTCATCGTCGGCTGGGTCTGGTGGCTGCTCCTCGCGCGGCGTCGGGTCAAGCTTGGATAGGATGAAGTTGTCAACCCACATTGGTTAAGCAACGCAAAAGACCCACCCGCCAGCGCGGGGCGACGCTTGCGGGTGGGTCCTTAAAAAAACAAGACTTTGTTCTTGGATCCGAAGAACCCCGACGGAGCAGTCACGCTCCGCCAGGCGCCTGGGGTTGACGGAAACGCGCGTCAACCCCATCCGAGCGTGGGTCCTCAGGCCATGATCGCCCGCAGGTGCTCGCGCTGGTGCAAGGTCGCCTCGAACTCGGCCACTTCCAGTTCCAGGGCGTCGCGGGCGGAGACCATCCCCAGCGGCCGACCGTGCTCGGCCACCGGTACGTGGCGGAAGCCGTGCTCGTACATCAGGTGCAGGGCGGCCACGAAAGGCTTGTCCGGATGGATGGTGGTCGGGTTGAGGGTCATCACCGCGGCCAGCGGGGTGGTCTCGGGGTTCAGCTCCTCGGCCAGCACTCGATCCAGGGCGTCGCGCTCGGTGAAGATTCCCACCAGATGGCCGTGTTCCACCACCAGCAGGGCGCCGACATGGGTTTGCTTCATCAACCGGGCGGCCTCGCGAACGGAGGTGCTCGGCGGGGCGGCGGTCAAGATCTTTTGCTGCTCGACTCTCTTACGTAGCGTGCTATTGGACATGGGATATCTCCTGTCTCATCGTGAAGTGGATAATCAATTTCTCCTCTTTGTTTCGCCGCCCTCCTGCGTCGGGAGGTTATGGCGGCCCGGTTTTTTCTCCCGTGGTGACGCGATCATAAAAGCTTTATTGGTTATTGCAACCTTCAAGCCATGACCGTTTCATGATCTTTGGATGAAGATTATTTTATTATTCGCTCACTTTTTCCGTCAGCCATTTCTCGAAGGGTCCGACTGACCCACTTGTTTTTAGTTCCATTCCGTCATTTTTCGCATTTCTGCATGGTGGGTTTTTCGGTAATTCAGTAGCGCCATCATGCTGAACGATCGATGAACGGCGGCTCCATATTAGGGACAATATTCGGGCTGCCGCACCGTATTGGTGGGCTCGCTCCACCTTTTTAGTGCAAAACGCGCACTTCAACTAATTAAAAACCATAATTATAAAACAGTTAAAAACCCTCCTGTTTTGTGATAAAACATGCAATATATAAATATAAAAAACAATAATTTCAATAAGTTGTTTTTCTATTTGATCGGTCGGTCCCTATTTTTTGGCAAAGGTAGACCTTATTTCCCATTAAGCGAAAAATGGCCATCACGGCTCATCTGGGTTAGATCCTTGTTTTCCACAGGAGCACCACTTTGAATCGGCTCACTCTCGAACGCCGTCAAGTGTGGATTTATCTGGCGGCGATCATCGGCGGCTTATGGGTGGGGAATACCTGGCCCAGCGTCAATCATTCTTTTGAAGCCTTGCTCTGGCCGATGCTGATGCTCCTCCTCTACGCGACGTTCGCGCAGGTGCCGCTGTTACACCTACGCGAAGCCTTCACCGACCATCGGTTCATCACGGGGGTACTGACGGGGAATTTCATCGTGTTGCCGGCGCTGGCGTGGGCGCTCGTGCAGTGGTTGCCACCCGATCCGGCCTTGCGGATGGGCGTGTTGCTCGTTTTGTTGGTGCCCTGCACCGACTGGTTCATCACGTTCAGCCAACTTAGATAGGGCCCCTCTGGGAAAGCGGATGAATGAGATCCGGCAAATTTCTCACCGGTGAGAAAAATCGCTAACCTCACCCTTTCTCACCGGTGAGAAATTTGGCAAAAAAGTATCCGGTTTGTTAAAAAACATGCAAACATAAGCAAAACAGCAAACTCCCAATCCCTCTTTAAGGAACGCCCCGCATGCTTGTGAGTGGATTCGACCTGGCCCAGTTGGCGGAGAACGCCGCCCAACGCGGCCGGCAACTGCTGAGCGATCTGCAAACTTACCTGGAGCGCGACTACGAACGGCGCGGACTGCCCGATTTCGGCATCGAAAAAGCGGCGGACCTCATCGGCTGCACCAGCCAGCACCTGCGCGACAAGGAAGGGGACGGCACCCTCCCGCCACCCCGCACCGCACGGGTCGGCTCGCTGGATCGACGGGTCTACAACTACAACGAAATGAGCCAGATCCGACGGTTGTTGAAGCGCGATACCAGCCGCCCGACCTCCTGCGCGCGCCTCATCTTCAGCAATCTCAAGGGCGGCGTCGGCAAGACCAGCCATGCCCTGCACCTGAGCCATTACGCGGCGCGCGAGGGATTGCGCGTGCTCATGGTCGATCTCGATCCCCAAGCCACGCTCACCACCGCCTTCGGTCTGGTCCCCGGGCTGAACGTCGGCGCGGACGAGGATATCGGTCCCAGCCTGACCGCCGACCCGGAACTGATCCGGCGCAGCATCAAACGGACCCGTTGGGACGACATCGACCTGGTGCCCGCGCAACTGTCGTTGCAGTACACCGACTGGCAAATGCTGCAAGCCCGCGACGACGATCGGCAGCGTCTCGGACCCCTGCCCCAACGCCTGCGCCGAGCCCTGGAACACGTCGCGGATCGTTACGATCTGATCGTCATGGACACGCCGCCCGCGCTCGGCATGCTCAGCCTCAACGCCATCGCGGCGGCGGACATGATCCTGATGCCGATCACTCCGAACTTTTACGACATCGCCAGCAGCGTCCAATACTTCGCCATCGTGTCCCAGTTGGCCAGCACCTACGCCAACGCGCTGCGAGTCCGGCAACTCTCCCTGTTGATGACCCGCACCGACAGCGCCCCGGAAACCCGGACCAACATGACCCTGCTGAACAAGGCTTACGGTGAATTTCTCCTGACCAACCGAATGCCGCAAACCCGCGAGCTGCAACGCGCGACGGGCGATCAGATGAGCCTCTACGAGATCGAGGTCCCACGCGGCGCGCGTGAAACCTATCTCAAGGCCATCGACGCGATGAACGCGGTGAATGCCGAGATCATGCAGCACGTCTGGCAGGTGTGGCGAGCCGCCGAGTTGAATTCACCGACGGAGGCTCGACATGGCGAGTAAGCGCAGAAGCATGGCGGAGTTTCTCAACCTCGCCGAGCCGGGCAGTCCCACGCTGACCGACGGTCTGAAACGGGAATTGCCCATCGAAACGCTGATCCCGCGGCACAACCAGCCGCGCCGGACCGTCGATCCGACGGAACTGGAATCGATGGTGGCGACCCTTCGGACCCTGGGCATCATCCAACCGATCGTGGTTCGCCCTCTGGACGGCCATCTCGGCGAACGCTATGAAATCGTGGCCGGCGAGCGACGCTGGCGCGCGGCGCAACTGGCCGGCATGAGCACGATTCCGGCGATCATTCGCACCTTGGACGAACGGCGCGCCGCCTTGTACTCGCTCGCGGAAAACATCGCCCGCAGCGATCTCAACGCCATGGAACTGGCTAGAGGTTACCAAAGCGCGGTGGAAGAACACGGCTTCTCCCAGACCGAACTCGCCGAGGCCATCGGCCAAAACGTCAAGACGGTCAATCGGATCCTGCGCTTATTGAAGCTGCCGGACTCGATCCAGGCCCTCATCGAACGCGGCGCGCTGACGGCCAAGCATGGCGAGCTGCTCCTCGGCCTGCCCGCGGCGCGACAACTCGAATTGGCCCAGCGCGCGGCGGAACAGGAATGGAGCGTGCGGGAACTCGAACGGCACATCGCGCAACCCTCGGAGATTTCCCAACAGAAATCCGACCCCGGCATCGATGGCGATATCGCGCGCGAACAAACCCTCTGGAGCGAACAACTGGGTGCCGAGGTCAAGCTCCGTTACTCGAAGACCGGAACAGTCCGTATCACCATCATCGTGACCTCCCTGGATGAATACCAGGGGGTTAGGGAGCGCCTGGGAGTCGGGTGAGCCACCGGCCCAAACCTGGCGGTTCGCTCGTTATGACGGGAGTCAGGAGACCAGTTTGGTCCACCAACGGTTGCGGGGTCGTCGCGATATGCCGCAGCCGGGCTCGGGCGCGAGTTTCGGCGGCGGATTGTTGACTCTTCAACCGCTTGAAACTTAATAATAATCGTGATTCCGTGCCACCGATTCACCAGTTGGCGCGCGATTTGCTTCATACCAGCGGAGTCCACTGCCTGTTTCGGAGCGCCCGCCATGTCCACTCTATCGCCACATCGTTGCCGTGATCGCGCATCGCCGGTCGAGCCGGCGGCGGGATTGTCCGCGCGGACCCTGCGCCGGCAGAACCGGGTGTTTCAGGGTACGGGTGGGGTCAGCGCGGATAACCGAACCCTGGGCTTCGCCCCGGCCTTTTTGGACACCGCGACCGACCGGGTCTATCGGGCCTGTTTCGCCGACGGTCGGCCGGCGCCGATGCATTTGTTGGACGGGTTACCACCGGCGGTGGTCGCCGCCCGCGACGCCACCGGCCGCGTGCTCGCCCTCAAACCCACCGTCCTGGCCGGCTTCGTGCGGGAGGAGCGGTTTTACACCCGCGAGCAAGCCGCCGCCGCCTGCTTCCGGCATTGAATCGGGGACGCGGTTGGAGGAAACGGTTACGCTGGGCTTCAAGTCCCATCCTCCGTCGTTTGTAGAGGCCCCGCCCCATGAAACCGAGCATCCTGTTGCCGTTGTTGTTGTTGTTTCTGACCGCCTGTCAGGTTCTGGAAGACGGCGGCGATGGCCGGCTGCCGAGCGGAACGGCCCTCGATCTGCACCAGGACTTGATCGTTCCGCCGAACCAGGCGGGCGCGTTCATTCAGGGCACTCGCATCGGCGACCGTCACCGCTACGACGCCGTCTGCCGGCTGGAAGTGCGCACGGTCGACGCGACGTTCCGGACCGTGACGGCCGACCGCTTCACCGTGGTGCGCGTCCGGCGGGAAGCGGAGCGGTTTTCCCAGCAGGAGAGCGGCTTGCGCCGCGTCAGCCTGTTCGGCCGCGACGGTCCGGCGCTACTGCGGTTCACCACGGTGCTGCACCTGCGCTCGGAGCGCCAGCCCGACGTCCTGCGACTGGTGTGCAGCCATCTGCAAGACAGCGCGCGGCAACCGCGCCATCTGACCACCGATGAAATTCGCACCGTCCTGGCGCCGGTCATGACCCTGCATCGCACGCCGGCGCACTGACCCGAACGCCCCAACTTCAGAGGCGGCGCCCTTGACGGCGGGGGGCGGGTGTCCTAGCGTTCTCCAAATCCCAACCGATCCACTGCATGCGGAGGCACTCACGATGGAATACCGATCCTTAGGCGCATCCGGTCTCCAGGTCCCGGTCCTGTCCCTGGGTACGGGCACGTTCGGCGGGCGCGGCGAGCTGTTCGCCGCGTGGGGCCAGACCGACGTCGCCGAAGCCCGCCGCCTGATCGATGTGTGCCTGGACGCCGGGCTGAATCTGTTCGACTCGGCGGACGTCTACTCCGACGGGGCCGCCGAGGAAATTCTCGGCGCGGCCATTCAAAATCGCCGCGACCAAGTGCTGATCTCGACCAAGGCCACCTTCCGCCACGGCACCGCCGCCAACGACGTCGGCTCCTCCCGCCATGCCCTGATCCGAGCCATCGACCGGGCTTTGCGACGCCTCGGCACCGACTACATCGATCTGTTTCAGCTCCATGGCTTCGACGCCGTCACACCGGTCGAGGAGACCCTCCGCACCCTCGACGATCTGGTCGCGGCCGGCAAGATTCGCTACCTCGGCTGCTCGAATTTTTCCGGCTGGCACCTGATGAAATCGCTGGCGGTTTCAGCCCATTACGGGTGGGCGCGGTACGTGGCGCACCAGGCTTATTACTCCCTGGTGGGCCGGGAGTACGAGTGGGAATTGATGCCGCTCGCGCTCGACCAAGGGGTCGGTGGGGTCATCTGGAGCCCGCTGGGCTGGGGCCGGCTGACGGGCCGCATCCGGCGCGGTCAACCGTTGCCCGCCACCAGTCGTCTCCAGAATCCGGTCGCCGCCCGCGTGGGTCCCCAGGTACCCGAGGAATACCTGTTCCACGTCATCGACGCCCTGGACGAGGTCGCGGCGGAAACCGGCAAAACCGTCCCGCAGATCGCCCTCAACTGGCTCTTGCAACGCCCGACCGTGTCGACCGTGATCATCGGCGCCCGCGACGAAACCCAACTGCGCGAGAATCTGGGGGCGATCGGATGGAACCTTACGCCCGACCAGGTCGCGAAGCTGGATCGGGCCAGCGCCGTGCCGAAGATCTATCCCTACTGGCATCAGGCCGGCTTCGCGGAGCGGAATCCGTTCCCGACCCCGGATTGATCCGGAATCCGCGCCTTTCAGCTACGCCGCCCGGTCCATCCGGTCGGCTTCGATGAATTTTTCGGCGTCGGTTCGCGCTTCATCGCGAGATACCCAGGCGCCGCTGGAGCGCCGCTAGACGCGCGGAGGCGGTTGGATTTCCTTATCCATAGAGAGAAACGAAATGCCTCCTAACTGCTCACCATTTCCTCTGAGTCCTCCACGGCTGGTTGCGATCGCAAAAGATAACTACCTTAAGCCCACGACGCCGTTCCCAGATCACGTTCATCTTCCGGGAATCGCCGCGCCAAGATACGGGCAAGACATCACTTACGGTTACGGCCGAAGCGCGCCAGGGAAAAAGGATGTCGGAAGCACTCCGGCGGCCCTAAAACCCAAAATGCGCAAGCTGCTCGCGGTTTTTGCGAGCGGCGACACGACCGGAATGGCAAAGAGACTTTTTGATGCCTTCCTGCAAGACACGTGTAGGCTGGTGACCTACTTCGATGATCGCTCGCTCAATACCGCGGCGGGTTCACATCCAAATATCAACTATTTTTGTAGCGCCGCCCTCTCCGCACCGAACTCGCCACATAAGGCCGTCGGCAAAGTTCGCATTCATCAGGCGCTGAAGAACGCCAAATGGGATATCAAGAAGATGTTCATGCCCGCCGGTCTCGGAGTACCGGCCTTCAATCTGGGCAGTAAGGCATTTTCCACCAAGGATTTCAACAACGGACTAGGCCTCATGATCAACGGCGTGCAATACGTCTACGTGGTAGCGACTCACTACAATTACGACAGCGTCACCAAAAAATATTGCATTACGCTCAAGTTTATCTTTTATGATGTTTTCGGGCTGGATGATGACGATCTCAAAGAATTCGGGGCATCGTCGGACTCGGTTTTTTCCTCGAGCGCAGCCATCGGAATTACCGCATGGTGGCAACTGCAACACCAACACGGTTACGCACCCTTGGTAACGCGAATTGTCCTGGAGAGAACCTATGAAGCTCCAGCAGAGTGAATCCGCCGGTCCCCATTTACCCAGCGCTGGACTGGCGGCTTGCTTTTTAGGTCTTGTGCTTTCCCCGTTCGCCTATATCGGGATCGGCGCGCTGGGTGGATTTGCACCCGCATTCTCATTCCTGATGCTCCCGCCACTGCTCGCGAGCGTCGGCTATCTCCTTTATCGGTTTCTCTCGAGACCGACGCGGGATTCTCCAGGTTATTTGCTCGTGTTGATAGAGATAGTCAGTTGGATTTCAATCACTGCGTTTCTTGTCATGGTTTCTAATTTCACCCTGCTGACCCAATTTGAACGAATCGGGTTGTTCTCTACGCTGTTTTTGGTCGCCACCTTGGTCTCGCTACCCACTGTGCTCATGCGCCGAACAGCCTTGGAGGAAAGACTGAGACGCTTGCCAGACGCGGTCACCCTACTCTTGCTGCTGGCTGTTCTGCTGGCGGCAGTAGCGACGATGACCCTCTATCTCCTTCGAGCACCCGCGTTCCTCTGAACAGGCTGTTGAACGAAAGGAGTCGCCCATCGGCCCCGCCCGGTGTTGGTCATTTCTGTATAAGCAGTTGGATTCACTACCTTTTAATCGCCTGCAAAAAAATCACCAGCTCATGTACTCGAGTCGTCGGGTTGTCGGTGTCACTGGCCTCAGCCTGGCGTAGCGAACGCTCGGCGTTATTCTTCGCATCATCCAGCCGCCCAAGCAGCATCGCAAAGATGTTGTCGGCTCCTTTTTTATAGTCAGGAAAATAGCCCATAAGCTCAGAAAGTACCTGATTTCCCGCGCTGTTGCCCGGCAAGGCCGAATAAGGCTTGGTGCTATAAACAAAATGCAGCAACACCCAGCACTCGAAACAAGGTACCGAGTTAATGGCAATGAAAGTGTTGCGGGGTTGTGCGGTCGCTATAGCCTTCAGAGCCCCATCATAATTGGTGTGGGCGTCCTTATCAAACACACAAAATACTTTATCAAAAGCATCACCGGCGTCCTTTTCTTCGCGATAGCGTTGCTTTGCAAAACTCAGCACGCTATTTGGGTCTGAGCCACATTCGCCACATACTTGCACATTGGCTGTATTCAGCCCATAGTGATTTATTAGGCCATGAAAGTAGTGAGGCTCGGTTTTTTTACCCTCGCAGACAATCAGCACTTTGTCATAAGCATCACGTCTGGCTGCACGCCGCTGTAATCCCTTCGCGCTTCTTGCCCTGCGTTTATGAATCAGGTTATCGGTACCCATTAATCAACCTGCTTCAGTGATCGAATAAACGGTAAGGCACCATAACGGCCTGAAAGATAAGCCAGTTCCAGATTTTCACGCCCCTTGCGCGGGCTGAAATCCGTTAACGGATACAGTACTGTGGCCTGGTTCTTATCTTTTTCGCAGAACCAGATCTGATCGCGCCGGAAGACTTCCTGATTCAGAATCGATGTTTCGTGAGTGGTAAAAATCAACTGGGCATTGTTCGAATTGGTTTCCGGGTTATGAAACAACTGCACCAAAAACCTCACGAGGTGTGGGTGCAAATTGTCGTGCAGTTCATCGATAAACAGCACGTAGCCGTTCTTCAGCGCGTCGATCCACGGCCCGGCGAAGGAAAACAGCTTTTTTGTGCCGTCAGACTCGTCTTTAAAATCAAAGGTGACAGCCTTGCCATCGTCGCCTTTATGAACAGTTTTAATATCGAGAATTTTCTTGCCTTTCATGTCTCCAGCAATCGCATCGCGCAAGGATTCCGGCATATCTTTCGGCAGCGCCTCAAGATCAAACGGCTTGGACTCGACCAAAATATCGTCGATATTCAAGTCAGCCGCATGCAGAAAATCCATAATCTGCACCTTGTCGCTGTTTTCGCACAGTGATGCGCTGAACGCTGGCCCCCAGCCATCCACATTGGCTAGGCGCAGCGTATTTTTGAACCAGTCAAAAATCGGCTGTAGCTGTTCGCTATTGAGTTGCACGGCAGTGGATAAAAACAGCGCATTATCGCGGGTGGATTTTTGCCAGAGCTGTTTTTCACCCGTCAGGTTATTGCCTAGCTCCCAGTCGTAACGCTGTTCGTCTGGATTCCAGACGCGACCCAACCAGCGTTGTGCCCGCCCCTTGGGGTACGCCAGCAACCATTCCTCATGGATGCGCTCGACACTGGCCGCGAAGCCGTACTGGTAGCGCACACCTTCAACCAAAAAAGTGACTTCAAACTCGCTGGGTAGCTGGCGCGTGTCCGGGTTCAGCCGAAACGGGGTCACCGGCAGCTTATCACCCCGCTGCAGATTGATGGCCGATTCCAGTACTACCCGCTTCATAGTTTGGAGCGCCAGAAGCAAGTTGGATTTACCGCTGGCATTGGGGCCATAAATGGCCGCCGAACGCAACAACTTGATGTTGTTGGCCGCAATAGCACTAAAGGTATTGGTGGCCATCATTTCATCACCCTTGCCTTTCGCCAGGGTGAAGGTTTGCGCCTCACGGAACGATCGGAAATTGGCCACACTCATCTCAATGAGCATCAATAACACCTCTTGTGCAGAAAAATGACAAATCTGGCCAAAATTTAACAAAATAAAATCATAAAATCTATTTAAATTCTATTTTTTGGCAATAAATGTCATAATCCGGTCACGGCGACCACGCCTGCGACGATCTCGTGTAGCGCGTCGGGATGAGGGGCGGAACTGGAATGCGGTTCGGGGTTCATGTCGGTCGTTGTCACCGTCGGGGTGCGTTGCCTTCCCCAAGAAAGGGATAGCGAAGCGCGCCGTTCATGGTGCAACAAAATAGTCGCGGGCCGCTACCCACCGGCAACCCACGGGCAGCGATCCAGCGCCCGGAGCGATACATCGGCGCTTATTCCGCGCGTCCGAGGTTGGAGCCTCACAGCCAGGAAGTTCCCGATGATCTGGTTGAACGACTGTCGCCCTGCTTCTCCATGCCGTGCTGTTTTCGGTCGCCTATCGGAGCCTCGGCGAGGATTCCAGGGCACGACGCTCCCGGCGGCGCTGCTCGGTCTGTTGCCGATCAGAGGAAGCGGTCGCGGACGGCACGACGGCCGCTCGGTGTGGATCAGCGGCGCGGGAATCCGGGGATTGCGGTCGTTCGTGGTTTCATCTATGGTTAGCCTCTTCTATCACAGCCGCAGGTGGTAAAAAGAATTGCCAGACTGGCGGAGAGAAAAACCCATGAACAAGCAGTATGTTGAAAAGACAGAGGGTATGTACCAACTAGCCGGTACCCGGGTTTCGCTAGACTCTATCGTTTATGCGTTTTGGCGCGGGCAGACGGCCGAAAGCATTGCGCAGTCCTTCCCGGTGCTGACGCTGGAGCATGTGTACGGTGCCTTGACTTTCTATCTGGCCAATCAATCAGAGATCGATGCCTATCTCAAAGCCGCCGAAGCAGAGTTCGAGGCGCTGCGCCAAGCCGCCCGCGAGCGAGACCCGATGTTCTATCAAAAACTCGCGGATGTACGCCGGCAAGCAGCATGAGCCCATCTCCCCATGATAGTGCGCTTTCAAGCGGATGCCGATCTCAATCAAATCATTCTGTTGGCGACCATACGACGGGAGCCGACCATCGACTTTCAAACCGCGATGGCAGCGGATTTGTCTGGGGTTGCCGATCCCGAGGTATTGGCAAGAGCCGCGGCAGACGGTCGAGTACTCGTCACCCATGATCGAAAAACCATGCCGCAACATTTTGCTGAATTCATCGCCCGTGAGGCCAGCCCCGGCTTGTTGATCGTTCCGCAATCGCTTTCAGTGGCGGCGGCGGTCGAGGATCTGATCTTGATTTGGTCGGTGACAGAAGCAGAAGAATGGGTAAACCGTATCAGCATTCTTCCCCTGTGACGCGCCCATGACCACGCCGACCGGTCAGAAAGCCAGGATGCTGGCGGGTGAACTCTATCTCGCCAGCGATCCCGAACTCGTCGCCGCGCACCTGCGCGCCCAGGCGCTTCTGGCGCGGTTCAACGCCACCGCGGCGGACGTCCGGTCACTCTGTTGGCCCTGCCCGAACGCACTCCCGCCACGCTCCATGGCCTCTACGAGGTCTTCTCCGCGGTCGGGGTGACCTAGGCCATCGCCGACCGTCGCGCCCGCCGCCCGGTGGCTCCTCTGCCGGCCCCTGGTACATTGGGTGAGTGCATGGATACCCAATCACCTTGGCGATGAGGCGATGAACGGGTTTCGGGTTTGAGGGGCTCAACCCACCGAAGTCAAGACTTCGGCTTGTCCTGATTGGGAATATCCAGTACCTTGAAAAAGGTCTTTCCAGCTTCTTATTACGGGAGTGTTTGAACATGAAGAGCAAAATGTTAGTGGGCGTCGTTCTGTTGGCTTGGGTGACGATGGGCTGGGTCGCACACGCGGAGCGCCCCGATCACTTCAAGGGGTTACCGGCGGACACGCTGGAAGAGGCCGTCAAGAACTTTTCGGAGCACAATCAACAGCTGGCGGCCCTGCTCGACCAGGGCGAACTCTCAGCCGCCGATATCGCGGCCATCCACGAGTTGACCTATACGTTGGAAAACGCGCTGGAGAAGATCAACGCGGAATTGACCGCGCTCGCCGACACGCTGGAGGAAGTTCACGTCGCCTCCGAGATCGCCGACGGTGACACCGTGCTGACCAAAGGCCGGGAATACTTGTCCACCGCCCGCAAGGTGATCGAATAAGCGATAACAGTCCCACGCAAAACTCCCTTCCCCTTGTGGGGGGGAGCCGAGTTGGGGGGTGTGCGGTTACATCCGGGCTAATTGGCACAATCTTTATAGGAAATCACCTTACCCAGCGAACGCTAGTGAATACTGGCTTTCCTCAAGGCAGCACCCGTCGCAACGCACGAATTTTCTGCCATAGCCGCGCCTTGAGTAAGCCCATCGCCAGGGTTTGCATGCAGCGCTCCAGCCAACCATGACGGGTTTGCATTCGGTTGATCACCTTTTCAAGGTCCTGAAGTACGGATTTGCCATAGGCCTGCTCGGCCTTTGCCACGGCTCAAATTTGATCGGTTGGTCTGCCGCTTGCACCATTGTCCGGATGCGTAACAACGGTCCATCGAGCGCAAACAAAACCTGGGCAAGCTGTTGGTGGTGCGGCCGTTCAAACATGGATGCCACCTTCCCCAAAGGCCAGGCGCAGCGCATCGATCAGATGCCGCTCCCTTGGCTCCATGGTTGTAAAATCCAGATGACGCCCGTTGCGCTCATAGATATCCAGCGCTTCGACGGGCGTTAATTCATCCGTGCCGTGGACTTGCCAGGCAAGCTGTTTGAGTTGCGGGTAGTCCGATAGACGAATGCGGGCGGGAATCCAGCCCTTTCGGTGGTCGTCACTGACGTCGGAGGCGGGGTTGGGCGGCGTGACGATGCCAAAATCCAGGCCCAACACCGCCATGGCGTTGAGGTAAGCACCGATGGTCACCGCAGGTTCGCCGTGCTCGATCCGGTACAACGTCACCCGCGACATACCCGCCGCTTCGGCCGCCGCCGTCGCGCTAACGCGCAGGGCTTTGCGGTGCGCGCGAATCTGCTGACCCAGCGATTCGAGCTTTTGGGCCGCGACATCAATGACAACAGGTGATGGGGCAGGCATAGTGTTTCTCATTCTATTCAAAGTGGCGTTATTGTCAAGAATGAGAAACAAATCAACGCGGACGTACCGCGCGTTGCCTCCGAACATGAGTGGTCCATCCCGCTTGACGTGATCGTAAATGACGGAGCGCACCATGCTCCGAAAATCCGATTTTATTCGAGGAAACCGCATCATGCGTGCATCCCGCTGGTTGGGTATTTCACTACTCCCGCTGCTGCTCGGCGCGTGCGGCGGGTCGGACAACCGCGAAGGTGAGTTTTATACCGACTGGGACAAGGCGGGCGGTTGCGCCAGCGACGCGGCGCGCACGGTCGACTGGATCAACGGCCACGGGACCCCCGTCGATGT
Organism: Candidatus Competibacteraceae bacterium; assembly: GCA_007695245.1. Lineage (GTDB taxonomy): Bacteria > Pseudomonadota > Gammaproteobacteria > Competibacterales > Competibacteraceae > REEE01. The sequence continues at coordinate 15,258 of REEE01000265.1, forward strand.
CTGCGCCTTCCCGGGCGACTTCGTCTGGGTGACCTACGCGGCGCTGTGGTGCAACACCTCGCACAGTCAGGCGCCCCACGTCAGCGCCGTGGTCCGGAGCCATGGCAGCACCGGCAACGTGCGCTTCATCACCACGCTGACCGGCGGGTCCGAGCCCTTCACCGAGGCGACCGTGCGGGACGCCGCGCAATGGGCCGCGCGCTTCGGCCTGGATCGGGCGTGGGTCGTCACCGAAGGTCATTCCACGCGCACCATCCCGCAACACGCGCTGATCGGTCCGGACGGGCGCACCTGGTTTCGGTACGTCGGGATGCTGCGCGGCGAAGAGATCGAAACCTTGCTTGATGAATTTCGTTCGGGTGCCCGACCGGCCTTCGGGACAGCGACATCCGCAGACAAGCGATAGAAAAGGGCGTCACGATTTGGCGCGGCATGAAGATATTGATCTTCTCGGGGAGTTCGAGTGTCCGGTTAAATTTTCGGTTTTTGGAAACGGAAACCGTATCGAAGGCAACGCCTTGAGGCCAGATCGCTCTGGTCAGCGCTTGCCCGCCGCGCCGCCTTGCCGACCCGACGATCATCGAACGCCGTCCCGCGTCTTTTGACTCTGGATGCCGGGGTTGCGGGTCGGGGTCCGCCAACCGCTGGGCCGTCGGCTTGTTGTTTTAATGCTACAAAAAAAGCAGCACTTTGCTGTTGTTGTCTTTTTTAGTAGTTTTAAAAAAGTTAATGGAGAAAAAAGTTCATAAAATTCAATATATAGCATCATTTAGGGGGGGAGAACTAGGGTACTTTAGGGGGACAACTGGGGTACCAAAGGGGGGACAACTGGGGTACTTTTACCCGCTAAAGGGGGGACAACTGGGGTACTTTTACCCGCCAAAGGGGGGACAACGCGGGGAGTTTCGCCCGCCAAAGGGGGGAGAACTGGGGTACTTTTTCACAACCAACGAGGATGAGCGATGACGGGGATTCCACAGCGACTCGACAACCACCTGCGCAAACCCACGGCGCTGATTCACTTCGAGCGGTCGCTGTCGGTGGTGGAGCAGAAGGTGATGACCCTGATCATCTTCCACTGCCAGATGGCCGAAAAGGACCCGCAGGGTTTCTACTACATCAAAAAAAACTTCGTCCGGGAGTTCCTGGGCTGGGACGATAGCCACAACTACCCACGCATTTACGAGGCGTTCCTGGGGATTTTCAACAACACGATTCAGTGGAATATGCTGGGGGCCGACCGCACCTTCAAGAGCCTGAAGTGCAAGCTCATCATCAGCCTGCTGGAGCCGACCGAGACCGGCCAGTACATCGGCTTCAAACTCCATCCCGATTTGGAGCCGTTGATCAAGGACCCGCGGGTGTTCGCCAAGCTCAAATTGGTGATGATGGTGCTGCTCTCTCGCTCGCAGTACGCCTATCCCCTTTACGAATTGTTCGCCGATAGCTACTCGCGCGGCCAATCGACGCTGCGCATTCCCCTGCCGACGTTGAAGTCTTACCTGGGGATCGGCGCGGGTTGTTACGAGGTCTTCAAGGATTTTAAAACCCGAATCCTCAAGCCCAACCTCGACAGCCTCAACGCCGCCACCGATTTTCGAGTCGAGTACGCCACCTACCGCGCCGGCCGTTCGATCGGCGGGCTGGTGTTCCACCTGCGCAAGCAACCCTGGCAGCCGCCCGCCCTGGACGGACCGCTGCGCGAGCTGCTCAGGTACTACCAGCAACTGTCGCTGACCGCCGCGCTCGAGAGCCCGCCGTCCTGGTCGCCCGAGGAACAGGACTTCATCCGGTTGCTGCAACAGGACGGACTCACCGAGGCCGACGCGGTGCGCGCGCTAATAAAGTAATAAAGGGGCCAGGCTCGATTAACTGGCAGAACCTGCTACCATCAACGCCATGCCCCGTCGCCCCCGTATTCATCTCCCA
>REEE01000162.1 GCA_007695245.1 Candidatus Competibacteraceae bacterium
CCACGCTGGAGCGTGGGAACGAGATGTAGGTAAGGCCTTTGCTGGAAATCGCCTTGGTTCCTTGTTGCCGGATTTGAGCCGCCAAGCGCAGGGCGGCTGCGTGATATTGATCGCGTGGCGACAGCAGGGCAATGGCGAAGCCGGTATCGAGGAAGACCGTGGAATTGATCATGGGGTGTGGCGGTTGGCGTAAAGGTCAGCTTCGAAATTGGTCGAATAATCGTTCGGCGCATCGATTTTAATACCAGCGATGGCATCCAGGAAGCTAGGGCCACCCTTATTTACCGCTTCAATACCCTGTTCGACTAGGACGATTACCTCGACCCTATCACCGGGGCGCAATTCAGGAGATTGCAGTGTAATGACATGGTTATGATCAACAACAGCATGACTACGCAGAGCAAGAGTCATAAGTTTTTCTCCATCGGGTTGCTAGATTCTTGCCTAAATACCAGTCAGATTTTTAGCCTCCTGCATGAAAAAATACGAACAATTTTACTATCTTACTACTGCCCAACTACCATAATTTTATCAACAAAATCATATGCACAACTATCCTCCTTAAAAGAATTAAGCGCTTTTTGGTTCTTCGAGGGTTTCTGTGGAACTGGCCCCGCCAGCCGGTTTCGGCCTGCTGATCCAACGGTGAATCGACTTTAGACTATCGATGAATCAATGGGTTAGATTTGCTGTCGCCACCCGGCTTGAGTGGCTCCACAAGAACCCTCGAAGAACCAAGTCTCCTAATAAAAAGAGATTCAGGGATATCCAGAATATGGTGATCGAAATCAAGACGAATAAAAATAATACGGCTCAAATCCTTATCATGAACAAAACGCTCAAAACCACCTAAATCTATAAAGCTATGATCGTCAATTGCACTCCTTTGAGGATTCAAGTTATGACTAATAAATATCTCATGAGCATAATGCAATGCATGAATAATACTACTCTTACCCGCACTATTCGGGCCAAATAAAAGCGTAATCGGCTTAAACTCGATTCTTACCGGCTCTTCGCCAATTGCTTTAAAGTTTTTAACAGTAAAAGCAGTAATCATGTAAATTTCTCAGGGGTGGTGAGCGCTGGAGGTGGTAAATTATAACTTCTTTATGAATACCGTGCTCAAATTTAGGCAAACCTCGTGCCATCATTCAACAACCCCATACTTATCCATCCAGTTTTTGAGCGTCTGGTAGCTGTGCAGACTCAGCAGTTCAGCAGCCCGCGTCCGATTGCCCTGCGCCTCGTCCAGCGCCCGTTCCAGGTAATGCCGGGCAACCTGCCCCAGCAAATCCTGAAGGTTGAACCCCGGCGTCAGGGGCCGATTCAGCACAGCGCCCTCCTCGGAGGCGGGTAACTGGAACAACGCCTCCCGCATGTCCGCCTCGGTGATGGTCGCCGCCTCCGACCACAGCGCCGCCCGGTGCAGGGTGTTCAGCAACTCGCGCACGTTCCCCGGCCAAGGGTGCGTCAGCAGCAGATTCCTTGCGCCAGGAGAAAGGTCTTTATGCTGATAGCCGGGATCTTCGTCGCCATCCCGGTTGACCTGCGCCAGCAAGCGGTCGATCAACAGACTCAGATCGCCTTCCCGTTCCCGCAGCGGCGGCAGCTTCAGCACCGCCACCGCCAGCCGGTAAAACAGATCCTCGCGGAACCGTCCCTCTCGAATCTCCATCACCAACTGCCGATTCGTGGCGGCGATGATCCGCGCGTTCACCCGAATCGCCTGCGTCGCGCCTACCCGCGTCAGCGTCTGCTCCTGCACCACCCGCAGCAGCTTGACCTGCGCGAGCAACGGCAACTCGCCCACCTCATCGAGAAACAGCGTCCCGCCGTCCGCCGCTTCAAAGACGCCTTGCCGATCCCGCGCCGCGCCGGTGAACGCGCCTTTCACATGGCCGAACAATTCCGACTCCACCAGTTCCGCCGGAATCGCCCCGCAATTGACCGCCACGAACGGCCGGTCCCGGCGCGGACTGGCGGCGTGAATCGCCCGCGCCAGCAACTCCTTGCCGGTTCCCGACTCGCCCTCGATCAACACCGGCACCGAACGCAACGCCACTTGATGCGCCCGCTGCAACAACCGGTGCATCACCGCGCTGCGATGGATAATCTCGCCGAATTCCGCTCGCGCGGGCGGTTTTCCGGCGCTCAATTCGCCCAGCCGCCGATCCGCCTGATGCAGCACATCGGGGAGAAATTCAGCGGCCAGGTCGAACGGCACCGTCGCCACCTGGACCCCATGCGCCGCCGAGGATTGAATCAGTTCGGCGGGAAAGCGGGTCTTGGCCAGGATGATCCAGACCGCCGCCATCGCCGGCGTGCCGGGGCTGAGGTGGATCGTCACCGCCGGCGCGGGCGTCGGGGCGGTCAGTTCGCTCAACGCCCGCCGCGCCGCCTGGTAGATCTCGCCGAAATGCATCGGGCTGGAGAGCCGGACCGGACGCACGACCAACTCGGCGCGGGTGCGCGCGCCCAGCCAGTCCAGATAGCCTTGGGTCCGGTCTTCAGGATAGTCGCTGAGCAGGACGATCCGGGCGAAGTCCCGGAATCCGGCCGCCTGGGCGATGGGGCCGAGGCCCGCCTTGGGGTCGCCTCCGGCGGCGTTGAGGTCGGTCTGGCCGAGCCAGGCGAGCAGGATGGATGACGCCGCCACAGGGTGGTTATTTCCGGTTGGTTTCACTGGCATCCCGGTGGCAAAAAAACGATACCCGTTCCCGCCGCCGTTCTTGGCGTAGGTCACCACAGCGCCAGCTTGGCGCAGCAGGTTGCACGGATGCGGGGGACTGAGCCATGAGCGGGGAGATTCGCGAAGGAGGACGGGAGGTCGCCAAGCCGGAAGTCAGCTCACCGCAACAAACCCTGCTGCCGGGCGGCCGCGAGCCATTGCGGATACTCGCCCATCAGCAGGTCGTACAGTTCCTCGTCGGAGGGCTCGTTCGGATCCGCGACCTGAAAGAAATTCGCGTTGTCGATCAATCGCCCCGGCATCTCGTCCAGGTAAGTTAGAAACTGGAAATCGGAGGCCAGCAAGCGCCGGAAAAAGCCCTTGGCTTGCGCCTTGCTCTGGCCCAGTGCCATGAATTGCCAGAAGATCGGCTCGTGCGAGGCATCCCGGATCTGTCGCTCGCTCTCGGTCCGATCCTGGGTTTCGCCGTCGGTGACGAACATCACATACACCGGTTGTTGCCCGGCTTGCAGGTCGCGCCGGTAATGCCGGCGGATCAGCGCAATCACCTTGCCGTAATTCGTGCCGCCTTCGAGCGGATACCGACGCTGCATGGCCGGCACGAAGTCGCGGTAATCCTCCGCGCCGACTGTCCCATAGTCGTGCGCGTTGGCACCGAACAGAAAGACGTCGATTTCTCCGTCGTCGTCGAACCGCAGCCCCAGCGCCAGAATGCGCTGGATCAAGGTCGCGATGGCTCCACTGCGGTAGAAGCCGGACATCGAGACCGAGATATCCAGACACAGCGCCACCTTGGCGCGATGATCGAGCAAGCCCTTCTTTTCCAGCGAAATCGCCGCCTTCTTGGCCAGATTGACCAGAGTGGCGTCCTTTTTCGCCAAATCCACCAGCCGTTTTTCCAGATTGAGGCGTTGCGCGCTCGGCGCTGGCGACGGCACCGGCGGTGCAGCCACGGGCTGGGGCGGCGGAGTCGGTGCCGGAGGCGGTGCGGGCCGGGGTGGCGGCGCGGCGGTCGGCTCTTCGGCGACGTCGATCCCGTACTGGATCGCCAGCGGTGCCAGCCCGCCGTTGAACCCCTGACCCACGGCGCGGAACTTCCACTCGGCGCTCCTTCGATAAACCTCGGCCAGAATCAACGCCACCTCGCGCGCCCCTGCCAGCGGCAGGTCGAAGCGGGCGATTTCAGTGCCCGCGTCGGCGTCGCGCACCTGAACCTGGAAGGCGGACAGATGCCCGAAGGTCCGACCCCGACGGGTTGTTTCATCCAGGGTCGCGGCGAACGCTACCCGTTCGACCGTCGCCGGCAGGTTGGCCAGATCGAGCTGAAACACCCGCGCCCCGTCGCCGCCCGCCGCCGCACCCTCCAGCAATTGCACCGCCCCTTCCCGGGAGCGGGCGTTGTTGTAGAACACCATGTCGCGATCATCGCGGACTTTGTTGCTGGCAGTCAGAAGAAACGCGCTGGCGTCGATTTCCAGGTCGCCGCGCGGCTGCCAGCTTAGCGCCACCTGAATTCGAGCGACCGCGCCCCGCTCGCCGCGCAGCGCCACATTCGCCCCCCGTTGCAGGGAAATCGCCGAAGTCATTTTTCAATCCTCCTCGTACAATGAACTTGGAATGAAAGCGAAGGGCAAAAAAAGCAGGAACTCAAGACCTCGGGCGCGGCTGAGGCTCGTGCTGCCGCAACGCCGAAACCGCAGGACAAAAATGCTGCCTAATGAAGTAGTTCAAGTGGACCCGGCGCTGTCGGGTATTCTCCAGGCCCGTTATGAGAGGCTCGCATGACAACCGCCGAAGTCCCCCTAAAGCACGCTGGTCCACCACTGCGGGTCTGCATCGCGGCACTGCTGCTGGTGGTGCCGGCTCTGGCGACCACCCAAACCGTCTACACCTGGACCGATGCCAGCGGACAAGTGCATTACAGCCAGCGGAAACCGGAAACGGTCGAGCAGGCGCGAACGCTCGACATCGCCCCACCGCCGCCCACGGCCGCGACCGATTCCGACCCAAACGCCGAAATCACGCGGATCAACGCCTTGGCCGAACAACTGGCCAGCGAACGCCAGGCGGCGGAACAGGCCCGTCGGGAACAGGCGCTCCGCGACCTGGAACGGCGCAACCAGGAACTGCAAAACGAACTCCTGCGCCAGCAATTGGAGCAACAGAGGGAAGAAACGCGCGAGCGCATCTTCATCGGCTACCCGCCGCCCTACCTGCCTCCTTATGCGCCCTATCCATCCTACCCTCCTCATCGACCCCGTCCCCCCCATCCATACCCTCCCAAGGCCGGACCACCCTGTCAGCCGTGGCCGGCCTGCCGCCACCCCGCGCCGCCGTCGCGTCCCGGCCCGCTGGCCAAACCAAACCCGCCCTTCCAACCGGCCCCGGCCGGCATCGCGCCCCGGCCGCAAGCCGTGTTTCGCGGGCGCTGAACCTCTGGCGATCAACCGAACTTGAGTCGGAATCCAGCCTTGCGCAAATACTGCGCCTCCGTCTCCAAATCGGCCCGAGTCAACGGATGGACTTTCAGCCACCCAGCGGGGAACTTCAACAGCACTCGCCGTTGGCCGACGTGCAGGTCCAACGGCGGCAGGGATTGGCGGCTGCGGCCGCGATGCAACACCACCGCCAACCGCAAGAGCACCCCCAAACGCTGGGCCAGCGGTGCCACATCCTTGGGCAGGTGATCGAACGCATCCCCTGGAAACCCTCGGCGGTGCCGGCGGACCAGCACCGCCAGCAGTTCCTGATCGCTGCGCGAGAAACCCGGCAAATCGGCGTGCAGCAGGATGTAGGCCCCGTGCTTGTGATACAGATGATGGCTGAGCAGCAAGCCGATTTCATGCAGCCGGGCCGCCCACTCCAGAAGCCGGCTGTGACCGCCGACCGGCAGCCGCCAGCGGTCGCGCACCTGATTCAACAGCGTCACGGCGGTCGAACTCACCCGCTCGGCTTGAGCCTGGTCCAGACTATAGCGGTCGAGGACGGTGGCGATCGTCCGGTCGCGCACGTCTTCATGACGGATCCGGCCCAACAGGTCGTAGATCACTCCCTCGCGCAGCGCGCCTTCCGAAACCTCCATCCGCTCCAGACGCAGCGCCTCGCACAACCCGTGCAACACCACAAATCCGCCGGCGAACACCCGGGCGCGGGCGGGTTCCAGCGACCAGCGCGCGGCGATGGCCGTGGTCTGTCCGGCCTCCAGCAAGGCGGCTCGCAGTTGCCGCAGCGCTTCCAGGGTGATCCCCTCGCGGCACCAGCCCTCGCGCACCACCACATCCTGGATCGACTTGATGGTGCCCGAGGCACCGGTCGCCACCTGCCAGCCCCGCTCCTGAAACTCGACCGTCACCGGCTCCAGCTTCAGTTGCACCGCCAGTTCCGCCTCGCCCATCCGGGCTTCGACGATTCGCCCGTCGTCGAAGAACGCCCGACTCATGCTGACGCAACCCATCTTCAGGCTGCTCAGGTGCAGCGGGCGAAATTGCTCGCCGACGATCAACTCGGTGCTGCCGCCGCCGATATCCACCACCAGGCGCCGGCCCGGTGCGTCAGCCACGCTGTGCACCACGCCCAGATAAATCAAGCGCGCTTCTTCGTGGCCGCTGATGATTTCGACGGTGTGCCCCAGCACCGCCTCGGCCCGGGCCAGAAACTCGGCGCTGTTGCGCGCCTGACGCAGGGTGTTGGTGCCGACGATGCGCAGTTGCTCGGGGGGAATATTCCGCAAAAACTGGCCGAATCGCGCCAGACACTCCAGCGCCCGCTGTTGCGATTCCCCGGACAGACGATTCTTACCGTCGAGACCGGCGGCGAGTTGCACCATTTCCCGCAGCCGGTCGAGAATCTGCACGTGCCCGTTGGCGATTCGGGCGACGATCATATGAAAGCTGTTCGAACCCAGGTCGATGGCGGCGACGATATCGGACGACATGGCGAATTTCCCTTCAAGAAACGATTCCAGAACGTTCACTCCTGTTTGAGGCTGCGCAACTGGTTGGGAGTCAACACCCAGTGCAATACGCCTTCTCCGGCGCGCACCCGGCCCGGGCATTCGAGCAGCGCCACCCCACCCTTGCGAAAAATCACCAGCGGGCGCGCGATGCCCGCCAGCAACAATCCCGTCAGAAAGCTGAGTTGCGGCTCGTGGCCCACCGCCACCACCACGGCTTCGGCCGGGCCTTGCGCCAGCCAGCGAACCACCGCTTCGGGCGGCTGGCTGTAGTCCAGCTCGGGACGCTCCACGATCGGCGGATCGCCGAAGGCCCGGGCGATGATTTCGGCGGTTTCACGGGCGCGCAACAACGGGCTGCACGCCAGAGTATCGATCGACCCCAGTTGCGAGCGCAACCGATTGGCGCCCTTACGCATCTTCTTCCGCCCGACCTCGGTCAGCGGCCGCTGGGCGTCGGCGCCGCCCGCGGCGATGAAGGATTCCGCCTCCTCGGCGATGGCGTGGCGAACCAGCAACAGTTTCATCGATAAATCCTCGACTTAAGAATGATCGTTCGGCCTCCGGCGGAAACCGGAGGCGTTACGCGCCGGCGGAGCGGCCACCGTGCGCGATTCGCGCGGGAAATCGCAGGTGAACACGCTGCCCACACCCAGTTCGCTGGCGATCTGCAACTGACCGCCGTGATTGTTCAACACATGCTTGACGATAGAGAGCCCCAAGCCGGTGCCGCCGCTACCGCGCGACCGGTCGCGGTCGATCCGATAAAATCGCTCGGTCAATCGGGGCAAATGCTGGGGCGCGATGCCTTCACCGTTGTCCCGCACCGATAGATGCAGGCCCTCGGCGTCGGCGAACCAGTGAATCTCGATCCGCCCGCCGGCCGGAGTATAACGAACCGCGTTGAACACGAGATTGGAAAAAGCGCTGCGCAGTTCTTTCTCGCAGCCGAGAATCCACAGATCGGGGTCGGCGACCACGTCGATCCGGTGGCCCTGCGCGCCGCTGAGCGCGGCGGCATCCTCAAGGATATTCGCCAACAGCGCCGGTACGGCGACCGGCCGGCGCGGCGCTCGTTCCCGTTGCGATTCCAACCGGGTCAACATCAGCAGGTCTTCGATGATATGCAACATGCGACCGGCTTGTTGTCGCATGGCGCGCAGCGGCTGCCGCCAGCTCTCCAGGCTGGGATGATCGCTGTCGAGGAAGGTTTCGAGATAACCGACGATCACCGTCAGCGGCGTGCGCAGTTCGTGGGAGACGTTGGCGACGAAATCCCGGCGCATCCGCTCCAGCCGCCGGATTCGGGTCATGTCGGTGGCCAGCAAGAGCCACTGCTTCTTCCCATAGGGTACGACGCGGGCGTTCAGCAGCACTTCACTGTTGACCGGCGACGGAAATTCCAGACTGTCGCCCGGGTGGCGCTGATTCAGGAATTCGATAAAGCTGGGATGTCGTAACAAATGGGTGACCGGCAGGCCCACATCCCGGGGCGACGCCAACCCCAGTAACGCCTGACACGGTTCATTACACCACAGGATCTGATCGCCGTCATCCAGCACCACGGCGGCGTCCGGCAACGCGCTGGTCGCTTGCTGAAACTGCTCCAGCAACCGGCCGAACTTGCGCTTGCGCTTGCGGCTTTGCCGGCGCAGCCGGGCGATGCGCGCGCCGAGGTCGCTCCAGACCCCTTCAACCTGCGGGGGGACGCTTTCCCGGTCCTCGCGCAGCCAGTGTTCCAACTGATAGAGTTGCCACAACTGCCAAGCCAGAGCGCCCCAACCGGCCAGCACCAAGGCCAGCCAGACCTGTCCCACCAGACCGCCCAGCAGCGCGGTGCCCAGAAAGAGCAACGCCAGCCGCCAGATCAAGGTGCGCCAGGGATTCGCCACGCTAAACCCGGGTCGAAAACCGGTAGCCGGAGCCGCGCACCGTCTGAATCAACGCGTCGTAACCATGCGGCTCCAGGGCCTTGCGCAACCGCCGGATATGGACGTCCACGGTGCGTTCCTCCACATAGACGTTGCTGCCCCAGACTCGATCCAGTAACTGGCTACGACTGTAGACTCGTTCGGGATGGGACATGAAGAATTCCAGCAAACGATATTCGGTGGGACCCATCTCCAACAATGTCTCATCCGCGCTGACCCGATGGCTGGCCAGATCCAGGGACAAACCATTGGCGCTCAGGATCTCATTTTCCGCCGCCGGTCCACCGCGCCGCAGCACCGCGCGGATTCGGGCCACCAGTTCGCGCGGGGAAAAAGGTTTGGTGATATAGTCGTCAGCGCCGCTTTCCAGGCCCTGGATCGTGTCTTCCTCCTCGGCGCGGGCCGTCAGCATGATGACGGGCAGTTCGCGGGTCAGTTCTTCCTTCTTCAGCCGACGGGCGAAGTCGATGCCGCTGAGACCGGGTAACATCCAATCGAGCAGCACCAGATCGGGGAGTCGTTCGGCGATGATCCCCTGCGCCTGCCGGCTGTCGGCGGCTTCCCGCACCTCGTAACCGGCCCCGGCCAAGGCGAACATCACCATTTCCCGGATCGGTTGTTCGTCTTCCACGATTAAAATGCATTTGGCGTTCATAGGTCCTCTTGAATTGATGCAAGCCGTCCCAAACTATCTTCAAGGCGGATCCGCCGTGAGTCTTCCCTTTAATAAGGCAAATTGATGACAGAGGCGTTACAGGGCCAGTCAAATCCGCGGTAGTCAATGCCTATCAGCGAATTTGCATGATTTAATTTCCATCGGGACCCCAGGTCGCCTAAGCTAGGGTCCATGCAACCATGCAACCCTCCACCCCTCCACCCACACCTGAGGATTCATAACCATGAGCGTTTTAGTAACCCAACCCGCCCCCGATTTCACCGCCGCCGCCGTCATGGCCGACGGTTCGATCAAGGAAGACTTCAAGCTGTCCGATCTGCGCGGCAAGTATGTGGTGCTGTTCTTCTATCCGCTGGACTTCACCTTCGTCTGCCCGTCGGAAATCATCGCCCACGACCATCGCGTCTCCAAGTTCAAGGAACTGGGCGTGGAAGTGGTCGGAGTCTCCATCGACTCGCAGTTCACCCACCACGCCTGGCGCAACACGCCGGTGGAGAAGGGTGGGATCGGCCAGGTACAGTTCCCATTGGTGGCCGATATCAAGCACGAGATCACCCAGGCTTACGGTATCGAGCATCCCGCCGGCGTCGCGCTGCGGGGTTCTTTCCTGATCGACCGGGACGGCGTGGTGCAAGCGCAGATCGTCAACAATCTGCCCCTGGGCCGCGAAGTGGATGAAATGTTGCGACTGGTCGAAGCGTTACAATTCACCGAGCAATACGGCGAAGTCTGCCCGGCCGGCTGGCGCAAGGGCCAGAAGGGCATGAAGCCCACCTCGGAAGGCGTGGCGTCCTACCTTTCCGAGAATGCCGGGGCGTTGTAACCATTCGCCCGCACTCCGCGCTCTTCGGCGCGCGGGATCGGGGGAGGGGGCATCCATCGCCCGCTCTCCCGATCAGTGCCCAAACGCCAGCGCTTTTCCCATACCGCTCGCGTTTGGGCATTGCCCGCTCACTCAAAAATACAGGAGACTCGCTGATGAGTACCTCAAAACACAGTCGCTTGCTGATTCTGGGCTCCGGTCCGGCCGGTTACACCGCGGCGGTTTACGCCGCCCGCGCCAATCTCCAACCGGTCATGATCACCGGCCTGCAAATGGGCGGGCAATTGACCACCACCACCGAAGTGGACAACTGGCCCGGCGATGTCGAGGGCTTGCTGGGGCCGGATTTGATGGACCGGATGCGCCGCCACGCCGAACGCTTCAACACGGAAATCATCTTCGACCAAATCCACACCGCCAAACTCGAGGAACGGCCGTTCCGGCTGATCGGCGATTCCGGCGAATACACCTGCGACGCCCTGATCATCGCCACCGGTGCCTCGGCCCAGTATCTGGGGCTGCCGTCCGAGCAGGCGTTCATGGGCAAGGGGGTCTCCGGTTGCGCCACCTGCGACGGCTTCTTTTACCGCAACCAGAAAGTGGCGGTGATCGGTGGCGGCAACACGGCGGTGGAGGAAGCGCTGTACATGGCCAATATCGCCAGCGAGGTCACCCTGGTGCATCGCCGCCAGCAATTCCGGGCGGAGAAGATTTTGGTGGACAAGCTGATGGAGAAAGTCGAGAGCGGCAAAGTCCGCCTGGAACTGGATTCCGTGCTGGAAGAGGTGCTGGGCGACGACAGCGGCGTGACCGGCATCCGGGTGCGTAATGTCCAGAGCGACGCGACCAAGACCCTGGAATTGCAGGGCGCGTTCATCGCCATCGGCCATAAGCCGAACACCGACATCTTCGCCGGCCAGTTGGACATGCGCAACGGTTATATCGTGGTGCAAAGCGGCATTGAGGGCGGTGCCACCGCCACCAGCATTCCCGGGGTCTTCGCCTCCGGGGACGTGGCCGATCATGTCTACCGGCAAGCGGTCACCTCCGCCGGCAGCGGTTGCATGGCGGCGCTGGATGCCGACAAGTATCTGGATGGGCTGAAAGCTTGAGGGTAGTGCGGCTGACGGGAGGCCGGGATGAACGCTCGCGGCCCATAAAAGTCTAATGAAAATAAGGAATACCCGCCACGCTGAACCGGTGGGTATCGATCAGACATCCGTCACCCGCAGGAGATTGACCCGCATGAATATGACCCCGAATATCGGCTCGACCGACAAGATCGCCCGCCTGGCCATCGGTGCCCTGTTGATGCTGCTGGCGCTATTGGGCATGATCGGCTGGTGGGGTTGGATCGGCGCGGTGCTCGTCGCCACCGCCTTGATGAACTGGTGTCCGGGCTACTCGCTGCTCGGCGTCAAGACCTGCCCGACCGATAACCCGCCGGGTGCCTCCAGCTAAGACCTCCATCATTCACGCCCGCAGCGACCGGCCGCTTTACGCGGCCGTTTTTGTGCGCGCGGCGCGGTTCTCATGCCCATTCCCGGTCGAGGTTGCTGGCTACTTCACGAAGGGCCGCACGCTGGAAAAGCCACCGTCCACCGCCCATACCTGCCCGGTGATCCAGCCGGCCTTGTCCGACAGCAGCCAGGCCATCAATCGCGCCAGATCGACTGGATCGCCGATACCGGGCAACGGATACTGCTTGGCCGCTCCGGCGCGGCTGGCCTCGTTGCCGATGATCCGCGCCACCGCCGGCGTGTCCATGATCCCGGGCGCCACCGCATTGATGCGAATCCGCGACGGCGCGTAGGTGGCCGCCGCCGAGCGAACCAAGCCTTCCACTCCGGCCTTGGCGGCGGCGATGGCTTCGTGATTGCTCACACCGATCCGCGCCACCACCGACGACACCAATATCGCCGCGCCCGGCTCCCGCGCCTGCCGCAACGCCTCCACGAACGCGCCCAACGTGAAAAAGGCGCTGTCCAGATTGGCCGCCAGGCAGGCCCGGTACATCTCGGGAGGAGTCCGATGCAGGGGCGACAGCAACGTGGTCCCGGCGCAATGGGCCAACGCGGTCGGCAATCCGACCCGTTCCTGACACTGCGCCAGCGCCGCCTTGGCACCTTCCGGCGTCGATACGTCCGCCGCGATACACGGGGCCTCCGCGCCATACATCGCGCGCAGCCGCTCAGTATCGCGGCCCACCAGCGCCACCGTCCAGCCTTCCTGACGCAGCTCCCGTGTCAGTGCCTGGCCCAGCCCACCACTCGCTCCCGTCAACAAGGCAATCGCCGCCATGATGTGTTCCTCCGCCTGCTTGCTCGATTGATTGAATAGGTCTTGTACAAATAATAGCAGTGATGTATAAATATTGCCTAATATTTTTCAACCATAGCCGCTCGGGCGCGGGAGCACAGGTCGATGGCGGGAACACTGGATTACTTTAAGTACACCTTCAATCGGTTGAACGCGCAGCATTTGGATTTGCTGGACGAGATTTATACCTCGGACGTGTGGTTCCGCGATCCGGTCCACGAACTTCAGGGGCTGCCGGCGCTGCACGACTATTACGGCCGGTTGTACCAAGGGGTGGTGTCCTGCCGCTTCGAGTTCGAGGCCGAGGCGATCGACGGTCAGCAGGGGATGTTGGTGTGGCGCATGTGCTTCCAGCACGCCCGGTTTCGCGCCGGCGAGATCCTGGAGCTGCGCGGGGTCAGCCACCTCAAGTTCCGTGATGACGGTAAAGTGTATTATCACCGAGACTATTTCGATATGGGCGAGTTCATCTACGAACGTGTGCCCGTGCTGGGCAGCATCATCCGCGGCATCAAGAACCGCTTGTAGACCTGGGGAGCATCGGTCATGAACATCGCCATCATCGGCACCGGCATCAGCGGCTTGACCGCCGCCTGGCACTTGCATCGCGAGCATCGCCTGACGATTTTCGAAGCCAACGACTACATCGGTGGCCACACCAACACGGTCGAAGCGGAGTTCTGGGGCAAGACCTACGCGGTGGATACCGGCTTCATCGTCTACAACGACTGGACCTACCCTAATTTCATCGAACTCCTCGCCCAACTGGGCGTCGCCTCGCAGCCGACGCTGATGAGCTTCAGCGTCCGCTGCGAGCGCACCGGGCTGGAATACAACGGCCAGGATCTGAATACCCTGTTCGCCCAGCGCTTTAACCTGTTCCGCCCCTCGTTTCACCGGATGCTGCGCGACATCCTGCGCTTCAACCGTGAAGCGCCGGCCCTGCTGGAGGGCGATTGCGAGATCTCCCTGAACGATTATCTGCGGGAACAGCGGTATGGCCGGGAATTCATCGAGCAGTACATCATTCCGATGGCGGCGGCGATCTGGTCGGCGGAACCGGGGCTGATGGGCGAGATGCCAGCGCGGTTCTTCGTGCAGTTCTTCAAGAATCACGGCCTGTTGAGTGTGAGCCAACGGCCGCAATGGCGGGTGATTCAAGGTGGCTCGCGCAACTACGTCGGCCCCTTGACCGCGCCGTTTCGCGACCGTATCCGGCTGAATTGCCCGGTGGAATGGATACGCCGGCAGCCGCATCATGTCCAGGTCAAGACCCGGCACGGGCCGGTGGAACGCTTCGACGAAGTCGTGATCGCCACCCACAGCGATCAGGCATTGCGCCTGCTGGCCGATCCCGCGCCGCGCGAGCGCGAAATTCTGGGCGCGATTCCCTATCAGGAGAATGAGGCGGTGCTGCACACCGACACCCGGCTGCTGCCACGCCGGAAGCGGGCCTGGGCGGCCTGGAATTATCATCTGGCCGCGCAACCGCAAACCCGCGTGGCGGTCACCTATAACATGAACATTCTACAAAACCTGGATGCGCCGGTGACGTTCTGCGTCACCCTCAATCCCAGCGAAGCCATCGACCCGGCCCGGATTCTGTATCGCACCACTTATCACCATCCCGTGTTCACCGATGCTGGCGTTCGGGCGCAAGCCCGGCGCAATGAGATCAGCGGGATCAACCGTACCTGGTATTGCGGGGCGTACTGGAGTTACGGCTTCCACGAGGACGGGGTCAACAGCGGCCTGGCGGTGGCGGACGGTCTGCTCGAACGACCGGCGGTGGCGGCGTGAATCATCCTGCCATTGTCCCTTCCCCGCTCGAGGAGGCCGGGAACTTTGCCGCACACAGTTGCCTGTACGTCGGCCACGTCCGCCACCGACGCTTTTTGCCGCGCCGGCACGAGTTCCGCTACAACTTGTTCATGGCTTACCTCGATCTGGCGGAACTGGATACGGTATTCAAGGGACGTTGGCTATGGTCCGCTCGCCGGCCGGCCCTGGCCTGGTTTCGCCGCCGGGATCACTTTGGCGATCCCGCGCTCCCGCTGGATACCTGCGTGCGCGATCTGGCGGAACGCCAAACCGGCCGGCGGCCGCAAGGCCCGATCCGCTTGCTGTCCCATCTGCGCTATTTCGGCTACTGCATCAATCCGATCAGCGTCTACTATTGCTTTACGCCCGATGGTGCGGAGATCGACCTGCTGGTCGCCGAGGTCACCAACACCCCGTGGGGTGAGAAAGTCGCCTACGTCCTGGACGTGGCCGGCCAGACCGGCGGCAACCAGCGCGCCGAATTTTCCAAGGCCATGCACGTCTCGCCGTTCCTGCCGATGGATCTGCGCTACGGCTGGCACTCCACGCCGCCGGGACCTCATTTGGCCGTGCATCTCGATGTCTTTAAAGACCAGGCGCGGATGCTCGACGCCACCTTGAGCCTGCGCCGTCGGCCGCTGAACGGGCGAGCCATGGCCGGAATCCTGATCCGCTTCCCGTTCATGACTCTCAAGGTGCTCGCCGCCATCTACTGGGAGGCGCTGCGGTTGCTGTGGAAACGGATTCCGCTCTTCTCGCACTCCCCAACATCCGGTAAAACCGTGGAGAACTGAACTCATGCACCAAGAATCGGTGATGTCGTCCGCTTTGGAACTGTCCCCATCGCCACCGGCGCGCTTACGGGCGAGCGACCGCTGGCTGCGGCGCGCGGTGTTGCGGCGGCTGGAAAAACTGGAGCACGGTTGCGTCACGATCGTGGACGCCGCCGAAACCCATGAATTCGGCCGAGCCACCGCCGAATGTCCGTTGCGCGCCACCGTCACCCTCCACGATCCCAACGCCTACCGCCGGCTGGCCCTGCGCGGCAGCGTCGGGGTGGGCGAGGGTTACATGGCGGGCGAATGGTCCTGCGACGATCTGCCCAGCCTGGTGCGGATCTTCGTGCTGAATCAGGACGCGCTGCTGGGGCTGGAAAAGGGCCTGACCCGGCTGATGATGCCGCTGTTCCGGCTGTTGAACCTCCGCCGCGCCAACACCCGTCGCGGCAGCCGCGCCAACATCGCCGCCCATTACGACCTCGGCAACGCGTTCTATCGGCTGTTTCTGGATGACACCCTGATGTATTCCGCGGCGGTGTTTCCCACGCCCGATACGGATTTGCGGGACGCCTCCATCGCCAAGAACGACCGGATCTGCCGCAAGCTGGAGTTGAAGCCCGAGGATCACCTGTTGGAAATCGGTTCCGGCTGGGGCGGGTTCGCCCTGCACGCCGCGCGGCATTACGGCTGTCGGGTCACCACCACCACCATTTCCCAGGAACAATACCAACTGGCCCGCGAGCGAGTGCGGGAGGCGGGGCTGGAGGACCGGGTGACGGTGCTGTGCCAGGACTATCGCGACCTGCGCGGCCATTACGACAAGCTGGTGTCGATCGAGATGATCGAGGCGGTCGGCGAGCGGCATCTGAATACCTACTTCCGCACCTGCGCCGAACGGCTGAAACCGCACGGCATGATGTTGCTGCAAGCCATCACCGTCGCCGATCAGAAATACGAACAGTACCGTAACGAAGTGGATTTCATCCGACAGTATATTTTTCCCGGCGGATTCCTGCCCTCGCTGACCGCCATCGCCGAGATTCTGGGCCGGGCCACCGACCTGCGGATCTTCCATCTGGAAGATATCGGCGCGCATTACGCGACCACGCTGCGCTGCTGGCGGGAACGGTTCCTGGGCAACCTCGACCAGGTCCAAGCGCTCGGGTTCCCGGACACGTTCATTCGCATGTGGGAATACTACCTGTGCTACTGCGAGGGCGGTTTCCGCGAGCGGGCCATCGGCACCGTGCAACTGCTGCTGACCAAGCCATTGTGCCGGCGCGAGCCGCTGACGCCGACGCTGGCTTGATGCCGGAAAATTCCCTGGAGTGAACGATGAAGCTGGCAAGCGTCGAGCACCAACGAGCCTACCGGTTTATCCTGACTTTTCAAAACGGCGAGGCGATGGAGTCCGACCTGCGTGATCTGATTGGTCAACACGTCTCGGAACAAGCCCTGTCGACCGGCCGAATCGATCCTGATTGGGGGTGTTTGGAGTTCCTGGACGGACAGGTGGATGTAGAGCCACGAACGCTTTATCGATATGCCAGAGGGGAAACAGGAAATCCCATCACCCATATGATGGACGTCCCACCCGGACTGCGCGCGGACCTCGAAAAAGAGGAAACCACCCCATGCTCGTAAACTTCATCGCCTTTCAAATCGGCTGGTTCGCCTGCGTGCTGGGCGGAGCGAACGCGGACTACGCGGAAACCCGATTGGGTGGGGTGTCGTTTGCTGATCCGCTGACCGGTTTGATCGCGGTGGGTGGGGTATGGGCCTTGGCCATGCCCTTGCTGCTGGTCATCGCCAGTCGCTGGAACGGGGTTGCAGGATCAGATCCCGCAAATGGCGCGCTCGGCACGTCCGCGACAGCAAGTAAACCAGCGTGACCGCGTTGCCGAGCAGGAATAGCGCGATGATCCACGCCGCCGCCCGCCATGGACTGGGTTCCACCAGCGCCATCCAGACGGCGATGAACAACAGCCCCACACCCAGATCCAGCAACGTGACCACCCCCCAGGGATCGGCGATGACATGCTGCAATCCCGCCAGCACGTGGCTGTGGTTGCTGGCGATCAGGACGGCGGCCACGAGCAGGCCAAGCAGAATTCCGCAAATGACGATGGTGGCGCGAATCATGAAACGTCTCCGGGCTGGGAATGGGGCTTT
>REEE01000188.1 GCA_007695245.1 Candidatus Competibacteraceae bacterium
GCGACAACCCGGTTCAGGCGCAGTACGAACTCGCCCAGCAGCTCGGAATCCGCGGCACGCCCAGCCTGGTTCTGGAATCCGGGGAGATGATCCCCGGCTATGTGCCGCCCGCCCAACTGGCGGAGCTGCTGGCGGCGCGCAAGGACGCCAAACCGCCGACCCAGCCCTGAGAAATCGGACAAACGCTCCCCTCAAGCGGTTATCGCCCCCCGCCGCCCGGCGGGGGAGCGCCGCAATTGGGTCGGATTCTTGGGTGGGACGCACGGGATCGGGCCAAACTGAACCCGCCGGCAAAATTTGGTAATCCCCCGGTCATTTTTTTCATTCCCGCAGATTCATGGCCCGGCCGCGACCGCCGCGATTCCATGACCCCGCCTCCAGCAAGATCCTTTCAGACCCCTCTTTGATTCCATCAGGTTGTTTTTCAAACCTAATTTATAGGCTTTCGTCCTATTTCTCATATTTAAACCGATTGGCGCAAATTTTGTACATTCAACGATGAGGATTGGGTAAAAAGCCGCGTCTTGCCCAATTTTTTCGTGGATCAACTCGAACGCTCGCGGTGTTGGGCCTTCAAGCATCGCCCTCTCGGGTTTTGAGGTTGCGATCAGCTGCAGGGCGGCGGATGGGATCCGGATCCCCGACTCACCTCCACACCTCTCAACCAGGTTTGATCCAACATGAAGAGTCAGAACGGTTTCACCCTGATCGAATTGATGGTGACGCTGGCGGTCACCATGATCATCCTCACGGTAGGGGTGCCAAGCTTTACAACCATCCTACGCAATGCCGCTCTTACGGCAACGGCGAATGACCTGGTGGGCGCTCTCAACCTGGCCCGGGCGGAAGCGGTCAAGCGCCGCGTGCCGACGCGGTTGTGCAAGAGCAATGACGGCGTCTCCTGCGCCACCAGCGCCGATTGGGAAGCAGGCTGGCTGGTGTTCGCGGACGAGGACAACGATGGTGTCCCCGCCACCGCAGAAGTCATTCGGGTTTATCCGGCGCTCGCGAACGACTACACCCTGCGCGTGAACGGCAATTTTGGTCACTGGGTGGAGTTTCAGCCGACCGGCGCCACCCTCGGCAGCAGCGGCAACAGCGATACCTTCCGGCTGTGCCACGGTGCCGGTGTGGACTTTTCGCGGTCGGTCGATGTGGCGCCGAGCGGTCGCGTGCAAGCGGCCGGGCCAGCCACGGTCTGTCCTTGAGGATCCAGCGATGAAGGCTTCCCGGAACAATCGCGGTTTTACCCTGCTGGAGGTGCTGGTCGCCGTGGTTGTGCTGTCGATCGGCCTGCTCGGCGCGGCGGCGCTCAACGCGACCAGCATTCGCTCCAACCATGGCAGTCTCCTGCACAGCCAGGCTTCGTTACTGGCGACGGAAATCGTCGAGCGGATGCGGTTGAACGCGGCACAGGCGCGGGCCGGAGCCTACGACTTCGCGCTGAATGATCCGTTGCCGACCACCGCGAGCAATTGCGAAGCCGTCGGCGCCAACTGCGACCCCAACCAGCTGGCCGATTTCGACCGCGCCCGCTGGGCCGCCCGAACGAGCGCTCTGCTGCCGAGCGGCGACGCGGCCATCGCGACCGACGCCACGGTCGATCCGGCGCGAGTGGTCGTGACCCTCCAGTGGGATGACAGTCGGGGACAGTCGGCGCCGGTGACCCAGGATTTTTTCTTCAACCTGCCCAGCCTGTGACGCCACCGTGAAACGCTCCTGTTTATCGGCCGTCGCCCGTCGGACCATTCGCCTCGGTCAGGCGCGCGGTTTCTCCCTGATCGAAATCCTCTTGTCGCTCGTCCTGGGATTGATCGTGTTGGCCGGAATAATGCAAGTCTACCTGAGCAACCAGCAAACGACGCGCTACCTGCGGGGCATGGCCAACGTGCAGGAGAACGGTCGTTTTGCCGTGGATCTGCTCGCCCGCAACCTGCGCATGGCGGGTTACGACGATCCCGATACGGCGCTCGATCCGGTTGCGGCGTTCGCCCCCACCGCCCCCGATACGTCCGGTTTGTTCGGTATCGACGGCGCGAGCGGCGCGCCCGACACCCTCATTACGCGCTTCGAGGGGGGCAACAATATTCGCGATTGCCTGGGCAACCTGGTGGCGGCATCGACGGCGGTGCAAAACACCTTCACCGTCGATGCCGCCACCGAGGAACTCGTCTGCGCCACGCGTCACAGCGGCAGCATGACGATCACGACTCAGCCGCTGGCCACCGGCATCGAGAACCTGAGGGTATGGTACGGCGAGGACACCGACGGCGACCTCGTCGCCAACCGTTACGTCACCGCGTCCGGCGTGGGGAATTGGGCCAACGTGATCAGCCTGCGGATGGCGTTGCTGGTGAATTCCGAAATCGAAGTCCTGCCGCAAGCGGGCACGGCCTGCCTGGGTTGTATCACGTTCGCGCCGCCCGCCGACCGTCGCCTTCGCGGCGAGTTCACCACGACGGTGGGATTGAGGAATCTTTAACATTCTGATTTTAAATCATTCTATAGTCTGACTTCGAACCTTCAGGAGCAGCAACTGATGAATAAGACCCCAAAAGCGTTGCAAGTGATGCCCGCCTCTTCAGCCCGGCAACGTGGCGCGGCGCTGATCGTCGGGCTGGTGTTGCTGGTTCCGGTCACGCTCGTGGCGACGGCTGTCGCCGAACGCAACATCCTGGACAACAGGATGGCCGCCAGCCAGCGCGACGGCATGCGGGCGCTGTACATCGCCGAAAGCGGCGCCGAGCAGGCCATCGCCAACCTGATGGCGAACGGCACTTGGCAGGTATTTAACGACGTGCTGGCCGATAGCGACAATCTGGGTCTGAATCAGGTGTCGTTTGGCGGGGGCGCTTACACCGTCCTCCTGGTCGATAACGATGATGGCGACAATGACCCGACGAAAGACTCGGACGGGCGGGTCATCTTGCGCGCGCTGGGCAATTTTGGGGCCGCCAACCGCGAAGTCGCGGTGGCCATCAGCCGCCAGGGACAGCCCTCGGAATACGCCATCCTCACCAATAAACACTTGAAAATCAACGGCAACATGATATTGACCGGCAGCAATTCCAACGTTCACAGCAACACCAGCGTCGAAATTCCGGGTAACCCGCAAATCGCCGGCGTGGTGTCGAGCTGCGGCTCGGTCACGGGCAATCACCCCAACGACAGAAAACAGCCGAACGCAGATTTGGTCGACATTCCACACATCCATCCGCCCGATTTCCGAAACGACGCCAACTTCATTTTCACCCCGGACTGCCGGGTGCGTCTCCCCGATGGTTCGCTGGTGGCCGATCTATCGAGCGGTGGCAAATGGCACGGCTGGGATTGCAGCAATAACGACAAATGGACCATGGGCGACAGCAGCCCCAGCGGTGGCCTGCAGAATGGCTTCATCTACGTCGAGGGCAATGCGGTGATTTCCGGCAGCCCGACCGCCGACTGGAGCCTGACGTTAGTCACCGAAGGCTACATCGAAGTGAGCGGCAATCCGAATTTCGAGGCGTTCGGCAACCATGCGACCGACCCGGACGCGACCTCGCTGCGGCCCGAGGTGCGGGATCTGCTGTTCGTTGCCGGCAACGACCTGAAGATCAACGGCAATCCCTCCCAGAAGTTCCACGGCGTCATGGCCGCGCACATGGAGGTCTCGGTCAGCGGCAACCCGAATTATCAGGGTCGGATCATCGCCGAAAACGGGACCGGCCAGCAGGTCACGACCGGCCAGGAGCCCAAGAACATCGTCGATCAGAACGAGTTCAGCGGCAATCCGAACCATATCAACAACCGGGTCTCGCCTTGGGATCCGGTCGGCATCCGCAGACTCGCCTGGCGCGAGAGTATCTAACCGGCTGCGATCTGGAAAGTTTTTCCAGTTCCATTTTTCCATGATTACAAGGAGATTTTCGGATCAAGAAAAGTGGTATAAATCTCTGGCTGGCAATTCGAATGTCACGTCGAGATGCTCCGTCGCGCCGCCGAGTGGCTAGAGTCGAACCACGAGGCTGGTCGAACCCCATAGCTCAGGACCGGTTGCTCATGTTCTTCGGCCAGAAAATCCATCCGCTCAACTTTGATTCCGCCGACGCGCTGGCCATGGCCGATGACGCCGTCGAACTGACCGGCCCTGGCGTCCGCTTGCGCATCGATTGCGCCGAGATGTTCGCGGGTTGCCTGCGCCTGCGGTTCGCGAACGCCGCCGTCGCCGACCCGCGTCAATATTCGGACGCGGTCCTGCCGGAATGGCGGACAGGGCAACCGGTGGTGCCCCGGCTGGAAGGGGACACGGCGGTGTTCGCCACGGCGACGGGACCGGTCGAACTGAGCGCATCCCGGCTGCGTCTGGAACTGGCCGGCTTCGTCCTGGAAACCGCCACCGGGGGCATCGGCGCATGCGGCGAAGCGCTGCAGCTCGATTTCGACCTGGCCGACGTGGATGGCTGTTACGGTTTCGGCGAACGCACCAAACGGCTCAACAAGCACGGCGACCGCGTCGATTGCCTCACCGTGGACGTGGTGGCGGTGTTTCGCCACACCTACGCCCGCGACGACTACGATCCCACCTACGTCGCCATTCCGTTCGCGATTCTAAAATCCGGCGAGCGGTTTATCGGGCTGTTCTTCGACAACCCCGGCCGGGCCATCATGGACGCCGGCAAGAACCCACCCGGCCGGTTCGGCTATCAGTCCCTCGGCGGCAACACCGACCTCTATGCGCTCGCCGGCCCCGGCCTGCCGGAGGTGGTCCGACGCTACGCGATGTTGACCGGGCGGGGGCCGCTGCCGCCGCTGTGGGCGCTGGGCTACCATCAATGCCGCTGGAGCTACCGAAGCGAAGCGGAGCTCCGGGAACTGGTCGCTCGCTTCGCCGCCGCCGACGTACCGGTCAGCGCCCTGTGGTACGACATCGATTACATGGACGGCTTTCGGCTGTTCACCTGGGATCGCGCCGAATTTCCCGATCCCCCGGTTTTGAATCGCGATCTCCAGGCCGCCGGCATCCGCGCCGTGACCATTGTCGACCCCGGCGTGAAGCGCGAGCCGGGCTACGCAGTTTACGACGAGGGGCGGGAGCGCGCACTGTTCTGCCAGACCGCCAGCGGCCGCGAGTACGTGGGCAAGGTCTGGCCGGGCGACACGGTGTTTCCCGATTTCACCCTGGAGACCACCCGCGACTGGTGGGCCGGCCGGCTGGCGGAGTTTCTGCGCGACAGCGCGGTGGACGGGGTGTGGCTGGACATGAACGATCCCGCCACCGGCTACAGCCGCACCGAGGAGATGCGCTTCCAGCACGGCGCGATCCCCCACGACCGCTACCACAATCAGTACGGGCATTTCATGGCGCTGGCCAGCCGCGCGGCCTGCGACCGGCTCGACCCCGACGGGCGGCCGTTCCTGCTGACCCGCAGCGCCTGCGCCGGGACGCAGCGTTACAGCGCGGTGTGGACCGGCGACAACGCCAGCAACTGGAAGCACCTGCGCATGGCGCTGCCCTGTTCGCTGAACCTGGGCCTGTCCGGGGTGGCGTTCAACGGTCCGGACGTGGGCGGTTTCATGGAGGACGCCAACGCCGAGTTGCTGGTGCGCTGGCATCAGGCCTGTTGCCTGTTTCCCTTCTTCCGCAACCACTCCATCCGCCATTCCCGCTACCAGGAACCCTGGCAGTTCGGCCCCGAGCCGCTGGCGGCCATGCGCGGCGCGATTCGCACCCGCTACCGGCTGCTGCCTTATCTGTACCAGTGCTTCTTCGCCCACTGGCGGGACGGCGATCCGATCATCCGCCCGCTGCTCTATCATTATTCCGGCCCGGAATACACCGATCTGGACGATCAATACCTGCTCGGCGACGCGCTGCTGGTCGCGCCGATCCTGCACGGCGAGGGTCAGGGACCGGAGAGCATTCGTCACGGCGTGAAGTATCAGGAACGGCCGGTGCGCCTGCCGCCGGGCGGGTGGTTCGACCTGAATCGCGGTGCGTGGGTCGAGGGCGACCGGGTGCTGGCCTACGCCGCCGCCCTGGACGAATTGCCGCTGTTCGTTCGCGACGGCGCGGTGTTACCGTACTACGCCGGCCCGCTCCGCAACAGCGTCATGGATCTCAGCGCGGTCGAACTGCATCTGTTCTGCCGCGACCGCCCCGCGCGCTCCGATTACGTGGTGGACGACCGGGAAACCCGGCGCTACCAGAGCGGTGCCTACGGCGTCGCCCGCATCACGGCGGAAGTCGACGGCGAGCGGTTGCGGGTAGCCATCACCGAGACCGGCGCCTATCCGCCGGATACGGTGACCTTCACGCCAGTCCTGTACGGCAGTCCGGAAGTCCGGGAACTGGAACTGATGATCGACGGCCGCGCGACGACCCGACCGTTGCGGGCCGGGGAGCGGGAGTGGCTGTGCCGGACTTGGGCGGTGCGAAGATAAGGATCGGCTGAATCAACGCATTGGATCGAGCAAATTCACAGGATTGAAACCATGGCAACCTTCACGATTACCGGAGACGTCGACCCGTTTCTGCACGTTTCCCTGCGCCAGAGCGAATGGATTTACTGCGAATCCGACGCGATGGTGATGATGGAAGACACGCTCGATCTGACCGGGCGCATGACCGGCGGCCTGGGCAGCGCGCTCATGCGCCGCTTCGCCAACGGCGAATCATTTTTCCAGCAGCACATCGAGGCGAACCGGGGCGATGGGGACTGCCTGCTGTCACCGGTGTTGCCGGGCACGATGCAGGTGCTGGAGGTCGGCGCGACCAGCTATATGATCAGCGACGGCGCGTTCGTGGCCGCCGAAAGCGGCGTGAACCTACGGGTCCGCACCCAGAGCCTCGGCAACGCGCTGTTCGCCCGAACCGGCGGCTTCTTCGTCGGCGAGGCTACCGGTAAGGGTCAATTGGTGGTCTCCGGTTTCGGCTCCGGCTTCATCGTGGACGTGGCGCCGGGCAAGGACATGATCATCGATAACGCGCATGTGGTGGCCTGGGACAGCCGGTTGCGTTACGAGATTTCCGTGCCCACCGCGCAGGGCGGCGGGCTGTTCAACCGGCTGGTCAGCAGCGTGACCAGCGGCGAGGGCCTCGTGCTGCGCTTCTCCGGACAGGGCAAAGCGGTCATCTGCTCGCGCAACCGCGACGCCTTCGTCGGTTGGATGCGCAGCGAAATCGGTGGTAGCCGCAAAAATCGGTGACTGACCACCGGGAAGAACGGTGCCTTGGTTCACGCACGCCAGGATGGATCCCGCACCCTGGAACGCCGACCGTGGTCCCCGCGGAATCCCTGCGATTTTCCCATCGTCGCCGCATGGCCACGCCGCCATGGCGCGTCGGAATGTTGGGTAAGCCATTGCCGGGTGCGGTGATTTCCATTAGCTTTACTCTTTGGATAAAGTGCCGGTGGTAGCACGGTCGGAAGACCGGCGTCGTTACTGCTATGCTTGACCGCAATCAGCGGTCCTGATTTCACGGTCGCGCCTCCCACGGAAAGGTTTGCGGCCCCGAAGCACGAGGAAGCATCCCGATGAAAGTCAATGTCAGCGTTGAGGCCACCGCTCAGGAAATGCGCGAGTTTCTGGGCCTGCCGAACGTGCAACCCCTGCAGGACGAGATGCTGCAGACCCTCCGCGATAACATTCAGCGCGGCACGGTCAACTTTGACACCCTTGGATTGTTGAAGCCGATGTTTCCCACCCAGTTCCACTCCATGGAAATGGTGCAGAAATTCTGGGAAGCCGTCGCCAAGGCCAGCACCTCGACCAACAAGGACATCGCCGACGCAAAATCCAGCAGTGCGTCGGAGCCGCGCGATAAGACCGCGCCGCGCGACGGCGCTGAAAAATCGTGAGGCGCCCGAACGAAAGCAGCCGATGATCGGGGGAGCGGAAATGGCGAACAAGATTCTGGTGGTGGACGACGAGCCGAACATCGTCCTGTCCTTGGAATTTCTGATGAAGCAGGCGGGATTCCAGGTGCGGACCGCCGCCGACGGAGAAGCAGCGCTGGCCGCCATCGCGGCCGAAGCGCCCGATCTGATCCTGCTCGACGTGATGATGCCGCGCAAGAACGGCTATGAAGTCTGCCAGGCGGTTCGCGCCAACCCGGACTGGAAGGCCGTACGCATCATTATGTTGACCGCCAAGGGTCGCGAGGTCGAGCGGGAGAAGGGGCTGGCGCTCGGGGCCGACGACTACATCACCAAGCCGTTCTCGACCCAGGAGGTGGTGGAACGGGTCCGCGAGTTGCTGGCGGAAGCGGACTGAATCCCATGAGCTATCGGGTCAAGCTCTGGCTGCTGCTGCTGTTTCCAACCACCTTGACATTGGCGTTTCTGGGTTGGCTGGGCTGGCAGGTGCTCCAGGTGGTGCCCGATCCCATCCAACGCGACCAGACCCTGCTGTGGGTGGCGCTGGCGACGTTCGCCATTTTCGGCGGAATGGCCATCGCTTGGGCCATGCTCGATTGGTACTGCTTCATTCCGCTCGGGGCCCTGGCCCGCGGCGCGCGGATCATCACCCGCAGCAATCCCGGCTACCTGATCGAGTTGCCCAAGGACCACTGGCTGGGCACGTTCCCGGTGATGCTGCGGGAATTGGGCGAGGCTCTGTACAAAGCCCGCAGTGAGGTGGCCTTCGCCACCGCCATCGGCACCCGCGAGATCGAGGAGCAGAAGGCCCGGCTGGAAACCGTGCTGCGCGAGTTGTCCGAGGGGGTGCTGGTGTGCGATGGCGAAGCGCGCATCGTGCTCTACAACCCGGCGGCGGCCAAGCTGCTCCCCAACCGCGAGGCGCTGGGCTTGGGCCGTTCGCTGTACGATCTGTGGACCCGCGCCCCGGTCGAGAGCACCCTGCAACTGCTGCGCTACCGCCGGCAGACCAGCGGTGCCGGCAAACCGGACGGCGACGCCGAGTTCGTCTGCGCCACCGTGGACGACGAAACCATGTTTCACTGCCGGATGAGCCTGCTGCCGGATAGCGGCGACCGCAGCTCCACGTTTATCGTCACCTTCCGCGACGTGACCCAAAAGATCGACCGCTCGCTGCTCAAGACCCGGACCGAGGATTTGCGCCGCCCCTTGGCCAACCTGCGCTTGGCCGCCGAAAATATCATGAATTTCGAAGATATGGATCAGGCGCAACGCAAGATTTTCCAGCGGATGATCGTCGAGGAGAGCGAACGGCTCAGCCAGCGCCTGCAAGATCTCACCTACGAACTGCGCAACCTGTACACCACCCGCTGGCCGATGAACGACGTGTACTCCGCCGACTTGATCGGCAGCGTCATCCATCATCTGGAGCCGCGCAGCGATCTGCAGGTCAATCTGATCGGCATGCCGCTGTGGTTGAATGTGGACAATCACTCGATCATGTTGCTGCTCAAGTCCCTGATCGAGCATCTCTACGCTATCAAGGTGAGCCATACCTTCGAAATCGAGTGCCTGCTGGGCAACCGGCGGGTTTACGTGGATATCATCTGGCCGGGCACGCCGGTGCCCACCGACCAGTTGGAGGGTTGGTTGAGCGAGCACGTCCAGGATCTGGTGGGCGCGACCACGGTGGGCGAAGTATTGCGGCGACACAACAGCGATCTATGGAGCCAGTCTCATCGCCGGAGCGGCTACGCCCTGCTGCGGTTGCCGTTGCCCCCGTCTCCGCGCCAGTGGAAGGAAGCGGCCGAGGTCTTGCCGGAGCGACCGGAATTCTACGACTTCGCGCTGGCCGAGCATCGCGAGGAGTGGGGCGATTTACTCACTTATCCGCTGGCGGCCCTGTCCTACGTCGTGTTCGACACCGAGACCACCGGCCTGACCCCGTCACGGGGTGACGAGATCATCCAGATCGCTGGGGTGCGCATCGTCAACCGCCGGGTGCTGGCCGGCGAGATTTTCGATCAGTTGGTCAACCCGGGCCGGCCGATTCCCAAGGCCTCGATTCGTTTCCACGGCATCACCGAGGACATGATCAAGGATAAGGCTGACCTTTCCATCGTGCTGCCGCAGTTCCGCGCCTTCATCGGCGACGACCGGACGGTGCTGGTGGCGCACAACGCCGCCTTCGACATGAAGTTCCTGAAGATGAAGGAACACAAGCTGGGGGTACGCTTCGATAATCCGATCCTGGATACGCTGCTGCTGTCTGGCTTCTTGCACGATTACACCGACGATCACACCCTGGACGCCATCGCCGACCGGTTGGGCGTGGACGTGTACGGCCGTCACACCGCGCTGGGCGACACGTTGGTCACCGCACACGTCTTCCTCAAGTTGCTGGACCTGCTGGAAGCCCAGGGGATCACTACTTTGGGCCAAGCCCTGGACGCATCGGCCCGGATGGTGGAAATTCGTAAGACGCAAGCGAATTTTTGAAGCTGTAAAATAGCAACCCACTGAAAGATATGATCTTAATTTTTACACTTTAACCTTTCCCCTTTCCGCCTTCTCCAAGCCATGCGCCAACAATCCAAGGACTCCATCGTCATCCTGTTCGTGTTTGGCTCGTTGGCGCTGAACTACCCGTTCCTGGATCTCTTCGATCGCGCGTGGATGCCTTTCGGCATCCCGTTGCTGTACCTCTACCTGTACCTGCTCTGGCTGGCGATCATTGGGGTGCTGGTCGTCATCGTGAGGCATTCGCAGCTCCCCTCGATCGAACCGGATCAGGTCACCCACCCACCCGAGGAGAGCGCTCCTCCCCGCCCGGAGACCGAAGTCGCCGATCGAAAGGTCCCCGGCACAGCGGATCGGCCGGATCGGCCGGATCGGCCCGAATGATGAACTACGACGTCATCCTGGTCGGCGGTGCCCTGGCCTACCTGGGCGTGCTGTTCGGCATCGCCTACTACGGCGACCAGCGCGCCGACGCCGGCCGCTCGATCATCGCCAACCCCTATATCTACACGCTGTCGCTGGCGATTTATTGCACCGCCTGGACCTTTTTCGGCAGCGTCGGCCTGGCGGCGACCACCGGGGTCTATTTTCTGGCGGTCTACCTGGGTCCGACCCTGATGGCGATGCTGTTCTGGTTCGTGCTGCGACGCATCGTGCGCATTACCAAGGTTCATCGCATCACCTCCATCGCCGACTTCATCGCGTCCCGCTATGGCAAGAGCGGCCTGCTGGCCGGGCTGGTCACCGTGGTCGCCGTGATCGGGATCCTGCCCTACATCTCCATCCAGCTTAAGGCGATCGCCATCAGTTTCAACCTGCTGCGCCACTACCCGGAAGTGCGGATGGCGGCCGCCTCGGCGCAACAGCCCGTGTGGGCCGACACGACGTTTTACGTCGCGCTGGTGCTGATCGTCTTCGCCATTCTGTTCGGCACCCGGCACATCGACAACACCGAGCGCCATGAAGGCATGGTGGCGGCGGTCGCGTTCGAATCGCTGTTCAAGCTGGTGGCCTCGGTAATGGTCGGGATCGCAGTCACTTTTATGATCTTCGGCGGTCCCGGCGAGCTGTTCCAGCAGGCGGCGGCCGATCCGGAACTGGCGGCGCTGTTGCACTTCGAGGTGGTGCCGGGCGGCTACGGCGGTTGGCTGTCGCTGCTGTTCCTGTCGATGATGGCGTTTATGTTCCTGCCCCGGCAGTTCCAGGTCATGGTGGTGGAGAACGTCAATGAAGCCCATATTCGCAAAGCGATCTGGCTGTTCCCGCTGTATCTGTTCCTGATCAATCTGTTTGTGCTGCCGGTCGCCTTGGGCGGGCGGTTGATCTTCAGCGATAGCGACGTGGACGCCGACATGTTTGTGTTGGCGCTGCCGATGATCGAACAGATGCCGACCCTGGCGATGCTGGCGTTTCTGGGGGGATTTTCGGCCGCCACCAGCATGATTCTGTTTGAAACCATCACCTTGTCCACCATGGTGTGCAACGACCTGGTGATGCCGCTCCTGCTGCGCGCCAAATCGCGCTGGCTGGCCGGTCGCGCCGACTTGTCCGGGTTGCTGCTCGGCATCCGCCGGGCGGGGATCGTGGTCATCATCCTGCTCGGCTACCTGTACTTCCGGTTCATCGGTGAAACCTACGCGCTGGTGGCCAGCGGCCTGATTTCCTTCGCCGCCGCCGCCCAGTTCGCCCCGCCGATCCTGATCGGCCTGTACTGGAAACGGGCGAACCGGCGGGGTGCATTGATCGGACTCAGCGGCGGTTTTCTGATCTGGCTCTATACCCTGCTGTTGCCGGCCATGGCTCGATCCGGCTGGATCGATATCAGCTTTGTCGAGATGGGGCCGTGGGGCATCGAATGGCTCAAGCCTTATGCCCTGTTCGGGCTCGAAGACATGAACATCTACATGCACTCGGTCTTCTGGAGCATGTTGGCCAACGTCGGCGGATTGGTATTCGGTTCGATCCTGAATCGTCCGGACCCGCTCGAACAGGTGCAGGGCAGCCAGTTCGTCAACGTCATGGAGCGCGAGCGCCACGACGGCGACTCCCTGTTGTGGCGGGGTGTGGTGGAAACCTCCCAGTTGTACGATCTGCTGGCCCGGTTCCTGGGTCCCCAACGCGCCAGCGAAGTCTTCGACCGCTACGGCCAGGAGCATGGCGGTTATCCGCTGCAAGCCGATCCCCGGCTGATCCATCACACCGAACGCTTGCTGGCGGGCGCGATCGGCGCGGCTTCGGCGCGGGTGATGATTTCCTCGATCATGATGGGCGAAGTGCTCAGCATCGAGGAGGTCATGACCATTCTCGATGAGAGCTCGCAAGTCATCGAGTACAGCCGCCGCCTGGAACAGAAATCCCGGGAGCTGGAAGCGGCTTCCGCGGGGCTCCGCGAGGCCAACGATCGCTTGCGGCAACTCGACCGGTTGAAAGACGAGTTCATCTCCACCGTCACCCACGAACTGCGCACGCCGCTGACGTCGATCCGCGCCTTCTCGGAAATCCTGTTGGCCAACCCCGACATGGACGTGGAACAGCGCAGCAAATTTCTGGGGATCATCGTCAAGGAAAGCGAGCGTTTGACCCGCCTGATCAACCAGGTGCTGGACATGGCCAAGATCGATTCCGGTCGGATCGACTGGCGCATTGAAACCATCGACCTGCGGGCGTTGATCCAGGACGCCATCAACGCGACCAGTCAATTGTTTTGCGACAAAGCGGTCGCCTTGCACGAAGATCTGGGCGAGCGTCCGGCCACCATCGTCGGCGATCGCGACCGGTTGATCCAAGTGATCATCAATCTGCTGTCGAACGCCGTCAAGTTCTGTCCCGACCAGGGCGGTGAAGTGACCATCCAACTGCGGCCGCTCGCGAACCACTGGCGCGTTGCGGTCATCGATAACGGTCCGGGCATCGCTCATGACCAGCACAAGCTGATTTTTGAAAAATTCCATCAGGTGGTCGATACGCATTCGGGCAAACCACAAGGCACCGGCCTGGGATTACCGATCAGCCAGAAGATCATCGAACATCATGAAGGGCGGATCTGGGTCGAGAGCGCACTGGGGCAGGGCGCTACCTTCCTCGTGGAATTGCCGGGGAAATGACCCTTCGCGCCGCTGGTCTTCCCTCTCCCGGGAGAAGCCAGGAGGCCAGGGGAACTCAATGCGGCTCGTGGGAGCCCGAGGTGATGCCGTCGCTGTCGCGTCCCACCGTCCCGAGGTTTTCCGTCCGCGACTCGCAGTTCGAACAGCCGACATGGGCTTCGCGGCGCGGGCCTCGGACGCAGTGACTGAGATGGAGCAGCTTGACGCCCAGTTGATAGCGCCCGCTCTCGCTGCGCTCGACGAAGCGATGTTCGATCAGGGACGCCAGAATGCGGAAGGTGGTCGAGGGGTGCAGGCCCGTAGCGTCGGACAGCGCTTTCAGGCTGACCGGCTCGTCGTGAGCGGCGATGGAATCCAGCAAGCGGGATACCCGGGTGATGACTTGAATCGAGGAGGTTGCTTTAGCGGTCATGCTGGATCCTAACCCATGCGAAGCGATGCGGGCGCGACGGCGCCGACCTGATTTATTGCACTGCACAATATATTGCATCGCACAATCAATTACCAATCTTTATGCGGCGAGCGACGCCTTGAAGGGCAACGAGCGATGAAAGCGTACCTGGAACTGCTGCGGCAAGTACTCGATACCGGGGTCCGCAAAGCGGATCGGACCGGCGTCGGCACGTTGAGCCGGTTCGGCGCGCAGCTACGGTTCGATCTGCGCGCCGGGTTTCCGCTGGTGACCACCAAGCAACTGCACCTGCGATCGATCATCCACGAGTTGCTGTGGTTTCTGCGCGGTGACACTCACCTGAGTTATCTGCACCAGCACGGCGTGACGATCTGGGATGAATGGGCTGATGGCGATGGTGATCTGGGACCCATCTACGGCAAGCAGTGGACCGCCTGGGAAGCCAGGGACGGGCGCCGCATCAACCAACTCGCCAACGCGGTGGATCTGCTGCGGCGCGATCCGGATTCACGGCGGATCGTGGTGTCGGCCTGGAATGTGGGGGAACTGGAGCAGATGCGCTTGTTACCCTGCCACCTGCTGTTTCAGTTCTACGTCGCGGAGGGCGAACTATCCTGCCAGTTGTACCAGCGTAGCGCCGACCTGTTTCTGGGGGTACCGTTCAACATCGCCAGTTACGCTTTATTGACCCACATCATCGCCCAGCAGAGCGACCTCCAGGTCGGCGAATTCATCTGGACCGGCGGCGACTGTCACCTCTACCTGAACCATCTGGAACAGGCCAATCTGCAACTGAGTCGCGAACCCGGTCCGCCGCCGCGGCTGTGCATCCGCCGCCGGCCAGCGACACTCGCTGAGTACCGCTACGAGGACTTCGAGATCATCGGTTACCAGGCGCACCCGGCCATCAAGGCACCGGTGGCGGTTTGAACGGACCCCTCTTCACGACGCGCATCGATTTTCAGCATGGAAATTGCATAAAATTATGGTGCTTTGGGTGGAACGGGAACACCTGAAGGGATGGCTAGTCCATCATTGAGGCGAACCCGTTCGCGCAGCCGTCAGTTCTCGCGCCCATAGGCGCTCCAAGTGGATCAAAAATCATATCCGCTTGACGGCTGGAATGATTTATGTTGCGATGCAACACTCAAGAATGTGAGGTTTTTAATCAATGAATATTTACAGGGTCGTCGAGCGAAATCAGGCGGCAAACCTTTTGGCCTTGCAGTGTCTGCTGCGCGTCGGTGGGCTGCTGGGAATCGGGGCGCTCAGTTCGGTGCGCAAGTCGCTGGATACTTACCTGATTTGTCTGCGACACGGTACGGACTATGCGAAAAACGTTCGAGTCGGCGATCCACCCGAGCAGTGGGTCGCCGGTTATGCGGACGGCATGGCCGAGTACGTCGAAAAATCCTGGCAGGATTTCCGCAACAACCTGCAAATCCTGCTGCTGACCCAGGATGAGGCGTTGATCTGGATCACCAAGATCGACAAGGCGTTGGCGGCGGACGACTCCGAACCGCCCGGCGGCCAAGCCGCTCGTTGATCGGACCCAGTTAAAAGCACCGCGCCAGTTTGCTAAACTGAAAAGCATTCCGGCCACAGGTTTGCCCCGCCATGACGCCCAAATCCCTGGTACGCAGTGTCCATACCCTGTTTTCCCTGCCGGACGTGGTCATCCAGATCAATTCGCTGATCGACGACCCCGCAACCCGAATCAGCGATCTGGCCGAGGCGGTGCTTTGCGATCCGGGCCTGGCGGCGCGACTGCTGCGGCTGGTCAATAGCACCTACTATAATCCGCCCTACCGGGTGGGAACGGTGTCGCAGGCGATTATCCTGTTGGGCCAACACGAATTGCGCAACCTGGTCTTGACGACCGTAGCCGTCAATCTATTCAAAGGTCTACCGCCGGAACAGGTCAACATGGAGCGGTTTTGGCTGCACAGCATCATGTGTGGCGTCGCGGCGCGCGGGCTGGCCCGTCATTGTCGTCTTCGCGACAGCGAGCGGTTGTTCATCGCCGGACTCCTGTACGGTACGGGCAAGCTGGTCTTCTACAGCCAACGTCCGGATCTCTATCGGGAAGTGCTCCAACAGGCGGGTAATGACGAGCGAGCCTGCATCGCCGCCGAGCGTCGGGTTTTTGGTTTCACGTATGCCGAACTCGGGGCTGAGTTGCTCAAGACTTGGCGACTTCCCGAAAATCTTTACATGGCGGTCGCCTATCATCTCGAACCCGCCAAGGCGCTGGACTACCGGTTGGAAGCCATGATTCTCCATGTCGCCGTCCGGATCGTCGGTGATCTGCAAACCGACGCTGGCGACCCACCGTCCGTTCATGTTCCCGAGCAGTTCGGGCCTTTAGCCGATTTGCTCGGTCTTCCGCTGGAATCCGTGGCCTCATTGGCTGCGGAGATCAATCCTCAAGCCATGGAAATTTTTGGGATTATTCGAACAGGTTTGACGCCGGCCCGTTGAAGCGATCAACCGTGCCGCCGTCTGATTCGATATCCGGATCGCATCCCTGCCCCTGTTCGTGCTGCCCTCGCAACCGCTCTCACCTTAAATTATCCGGCAGCAGGCTCGGATGGGGTGAACGCCGGGTCTGGCGGTATGCGATCGGCCGGGAGACTGGCGACGCGCACCACCGCCCGCCCTGGGGCATAAGGTTCGGTATCAAGGACCACCCGAGCGATCCGCGGATTGGCGGAGCGCACGACCCGTTCGACGGTCGCCAACACCGCAGGATCGATCAAACACCGTTCGGCGCTTCCGACCTCGATCAGGAGCTGATCCTCCCGGACCCGACACCGAACGACGCCAATGCCGGTCGACGCGCGAATCGCGCTCTCCGCCCGATCCACCACCCGCAATAGATCCGCCGTGACCGGGGTGCCGGTGTAGAGCCGGCTGGCGAGACAGGGGGACGCCGGCAAGTCGGCGAACGGTAGATCGAGCGTCCGGGCGATGCGCCGGATCTCGCGCTTGCCGATGCCTGCTTCCACGAAGGGATGCACGACGCCGGCCTCGGCCGCCGCCTGGAGACCCGGACGGTATTCACCCAAGTCATCGCGATTGGTTCCGCTGAGAATCGTCCCTTGTTCCCAACCGAGTTCCCGCCGCAAGTTCGCCAAGGCGCGGTACAGATGCGACTTGCAGTGGAAACAGCGGTCGACCGGATTGGCTCGATACTGGGGGTCGTTGTATTCGCCCGCATCGAGAACGTGCAGTGTCCATCCTTCCCGGGTCGCCCGATCCCGCACCCGGTGGGTGGCCGCCTCCGGGACCGCCGGCCCGATGGCATGCACGATGATAGTGCGATCCGCGGCCCAGCGGTGCGCGAGAGTCGCCAGCAACAAGCTGTCGATGCCCCCACTGCACGCGATCAGCGCAGGGGAGAGGTCGTGGAGGATGGCCCGAACCCGGGCAACGTCTTCTTCAAGATGGGCAACCATGTCTCGGCCTGAGGGTGAGCGGTTTAAAGAATTGATTTTACCAAGCTCGGTTGGCGATAGAAGTCATTGTTCCTACAGATTGTAGTCGCCGAACAAACCCATTCAAAGGGTGTACGACCTTCTCATTCATTCAGAAAAGCAGAAGGTTAACCGGCCCATCGAGCTTGGATAAACACTGACTGGTGCGGCATCAGGGTTTTTCCCTCGTGAAATTCAGGGGTTCCCTAATACGGTTACTCTTCCTGGCGGCGTAAATTGGCATGGACTATCAATCACAGCACACCAGGTAGGGAGCAGAACAATAAACGCCAACAACTTGAGCATCGGCAAACGACTGGGCTTCGGCTTCGGGATCATGGCATCAATCGCGCTGCTGCTCGGCCTCTTGGCAATGTCAGGTATTTATACACTGGCAGGAGATGTTCGCCCTGGACGTGGTGCGACCTGGCGACTCTGCACGCACGCGCGCGCTCTCAGACCTGAATGCGCTAGCCGCCCCGCGCGGCCAGCGCCTCGGCAGGCCGTCAGGTACTGGTAGCTGAGGTTGACCAGCACCTGTAGGACCGGGATCTGGGAGAGGTATTTTTCGTCGAAGCGGAAGGTTTGCTCGGCGTCGTATTGGTCTGGATTCGTCATGCGCTACACTCCCGCCCAAAAGTTTCTCGCCGGTTACAAGTGCCCAAGAGGCTCTTTCGCGCAGTGGCCCGGATAGCTTGCGAGGTCATTTTTTCGTTGCCTGTTCTGCCTGTTTGTCCTACAATTCCTGGTGAGGATTGGGCTTTTCCCGGTCGGCATGAGGGTCTTGGACTTGTTCCGAGGCCCTTTTGCTTTATGGGAACACCTTAAAGTTCAATCTGTTGTCATCCAACGCCTGCAAGGCCCGGTTGGGTTGGCCGGGCCGCAAGTGACGTAGGGCCAAAGGCCGCGCTACCAGATCGGCCAGTTGCAGCCCGGTCGAGTTGCTGCGCTTGTCGACAAACAGGTGCGCGAACTGCATCTGCTGGAAGTCGACCCGCCGATAGCCCCATCCGCCACCGTTGTCGCAGATGCGCCTGAACTCCAGCTCCAGGTCAGCATCCTCCTGCCGACCCCGGCTTTCGAACAGCACATGCACGCGTTTGCCCGTCTCGCCTCGCACACGCAGCATCTCAAGCGCCCGCTCGAGGCAGAACAGCAGCGCCACCTCGTAGGGGTTGTAGGGCGTGGTGTAGCGCGCTTTGAGCGCATGCTTGTCGATCACCGAGGCAATCACCTGCATGGGCGCGGCCGAGATCAGCGCGGTTAGTTCGGCCATGAAGCGTTCGCGCAGCTCGCGGTCGGTACGCAGCAGCGCGAATGGGCCTTTCTCCTTGCGGATATCGTGCTCGTGCAGGATTACCTGATCGTGCCCCCAGTAGGCCATCTTCAGCCGCTGCATCGCGGGAACGATCTGTTCGACATAGTCCTGCTTGCGCACGACGCAGAACACCAGTGCGAATACCGGAAACTGCTCATCAATCGACACCAGCCCATGGTCGCCACTCTCGTCGGCGAAAATCAGGTAATCACTGTGGATGACCGCGCTCATGCCGCCTCAGGCACCGTCAGGTAGCGGTAGCCCGGATTAACCAGCATCCGCGGGGCCGGAATCTGGGAGAAGTATTTTTCGTCGAATTGGAAACGATCCATTCCCTATTCCTCGTCGCCCTGCAGCTCGATCAGGCGGGATGCCGCTTCAAGGCCGAGCCGCAGGGACCAACGCAGGGCCTCGGCAAAGAAATCACCCAAGGGCCGCAGATCGCCCGCATCGGCAAAGGCGATCACCTCCAGATAGCGGCGCCGGTCGCGGCTCTTGACCACCAGGGGCAGCAGACCCACCTTGAGCAGGACATAGTTCACCAACAGTCGCACCACCCGCCCATTGCCATCGTCGAAGGGGTGAATGCGAATAAAGTCGTGGTGCAATCTGGCGAGCAGCGCTGGCAGGGCGGGCAAGGCGCGAGTTGGGGCAGATCTCCCGGAAGGCTGTCGATCCAGTGGTTTGCCATGCTCATGCTGGAATTTCCTCCATCGTTTCGTGATTCAACCGCCACTGGCCAGCGAGCAGCTTCTGCATCAGGCCGCGCTTCTGCCGCGCAAGACAGCACCAAAACCCCCTTGCCCGAAAGGCACCGTCCAGAACGCAGTGCGGGCGACGAAACAGGCGATGCTGAGAGCCCAGCGCGTTCGGGCAAGAAAAAACCCCAACCGAGAACGGTTGGGGTTTGGGTGTTTGGTGGAGGCGGGGGGGATCGAACCCCCGTCCGCAAATCCTCTGCCTTTGGCCCTACATGTTTAGCCGAGTCTTTGATTTAACCGTTCGCAACCCGACCGGCAGGGCGACGAACAGCGGTTCCGGTTAGGGTTTTAGCGCCTCGCTCCCGGACAGGGTCGGCGCGAGCTTGCGTTAGTCGACCCCCGAGCGTCCCGAAGGACCCGGACCTCACAAGCAAGTTCCGGTCGGAGGCTAGCCGGGATTAAGCGGCTAGAGCGTAGTTGTCGTCGTTGGCAACTATATTTTGCAGCCTGATTAACGAGATGAGCTGCATCCTCGACATGCGCCTCAGGTTTTGCAATCCACGTCGAAACCAGATCGCCCCCTTCTTGACTAGAAAGATGAGATAACCCGGCGGGCGGAAAGTTCCCAGACCTACCGCTCGCGCATCAGTCGCTGCTTGTCGCGTTCCCAGTCGCGGTCCTTTTCCACCGCCCGCTTGTCGTATTCCTTCTTGCCGCGCGCCAGACCGATGTCCAGCTTGACCCGATTGCGCTTCCAGTACAGCGCCAGCGGCATCAGCGTGTAGCCCTTGCGCTCGACCGAGCCGATCAGCCGACCGATCTCTTCGGCGTGCAACAACAGCTTGCGCGTGCGGGTCGGATCGGCCTGCACGTGGGTGGACGCCGAGGTCAGCGGCGCGATATGACAACCGAACAGGAAAGCTTCACCGTCGCGCAGCAACACGTAACTTTCCTTGAGTTGCGCCCGACCGGCCCGCAGGCTCTTGACCTCCCAGCCCTGCAACGCCAAGCCCGCTTCGTAGTGCTCCTCGATGAAATATTCGTGATACGCCTTCTTGTTGCCGGCGATCTGCACTTGGTTTGAATTCGATTTTTTGCTCATAACGGTTCAGTATAGCCGTATCAGCGCCGGGTCCGATACGCGATGCTTGAAGGTGCGGGCGGATGCAACCCAACCGACCTGGCGAGAATCTGGCCAAAACTTGCTCTAACCTTATCGTAAACCCTCCTCAACCAACCGACCCAGTCGCACGGAGATCGAGTCGTGGCGACCATTCAGAAGAGCGCCCTGGTCCTGTATTCGGCGGCCGAGATGTACGCCTTGGTCAACGATGTCGAGTCCTACCCGCAGTTTTTACCGTGGTGCCGTTCCGCCCGCGTGGCCGTTTGCGGCGAGGACGAGCTGCGGGCGACCATCGAAATGGCCAAGGGCGGCGTGCATAAATCCTTTACCACCCACAATCGCATGCAACCGGACCGGATGATCGATATTCGCCTGCTGGAAGGCCCGTTCAAAAGCCTGGAGGGGCACTGGCGCTTCGATCCCCTGCGCGCCGACGCCTGCAAGGTGTCGCTGAACATGGACTTTGAGTTCTCCATTCTGCTGCGCAAGGCGATCGAGCCGGTGTTCAAGCAAATCGCCAACTCGCTGGTGGATGCCTTCTGCCAGCGCGCGGTAGATCTGTATGGCCGACGCTGATCCCGCCACGATTCGGGTCGAGGTGGCCTACGCTCGCCCCGACGAGCAGTGGATCGTGCCGGTCGAGATCCCGGCGGGCGCGACCCTGGAACAGGCCATCCGGCTGGCGAAGATCCCGGAGCGGTTTCCGGAAATTCACCTGGAGACCGCCAAGGTCGGGGTGTTCGGCAAACTGAGCAAACTGTCGGCGATCGCGCGCGCCGGCGACCGAGTGGAAATCTATCGGCCGCTGCTCGCCGATCCCAAGGCGGTGCGCAGACAGCGCGCCGCCGAGGGCAAGCGCACGCGCAAGGGCGGCGGCGAGCTGGAAACGGAGGCAGGCTAATTCACTGATCCACCGCGCCTTCGATCCGCTCGAGGGTGTCGCCACGAAAATGCAGGATCAGGTGCCGCTGCTCGACGGTCCGGCCGCGCTTGCTGAACTGGTAGTAATAGTCCCACCGGTCCTGGTGAAACGGGTCGGCGATCAGCGGAGCGCCCAGCAGTTGCTGAACCTGTTGCCGGGTCATGCCGGGGCGCAACTGTCCGGCCACAACCGGGTCAACATAATTGCCCTGACGGACCGGGACGGTGTAGAAACTGGGGAGTACCGATTCGCAACCGGCGCTCAGGACGAGCAGCAGGACGCCGGCGGCGCGTAAGGAATGGTGAAGCATGGAAGCGAGGTCCGGGTTGCTGGAACGTGTATGATGATAACGTACATCGGCAAGCCGTGGATAAGTGCAATTCTGGAGTGGAGGCTTCGTGGGCTCGAAAGAACTGAAACAGGCGGGCCTGAAGGTCACGCTACCGCGCATCAAAATCCTCGAGCTGTTGCAAGGTCAGGAGCACGCGCATCTGACCGCCGAGGATATCTACCGGACCCTCATCGAGGCCGGCGAGGAAATTGGTCTGGCGACCGTTTATCGGGTGCTCACCCAGTTTGAGTCGGTCGGACTGGTCCAGCGCCATCATTTTGAGAGTGGTCAGTCGGTCTTCGAACTCAATCATGGCCAACATCACGACCATATTCTCTGTGTGGAGTGCGGGCGGATCGAGGAGTTCTGCGACGACGAGATCGAGCGGCGGCAGCAACGCGTGGCGCGGCGACTCGGTTTCGAGTTGGCCGAGCATTCCCTGGTCCTGTACGGCCATTGCACCCGTCCCGGGTGCGGGCACGCCCAGCCCTCAGCGGACGCGGGAAAGAAAGAAGCAGCAAAAGCATATTCGCTCTAATCCGCGCCCACGGACCCGAGGACCGCTCTTTCCACCATCTCCCGCGCATGGGCCACGGTCTGCGCGGTGAGTTCCAAGCCGCCCAGCATCCGAGCGATTTCCGTCACTCGTTCCTCGGCGGCCAAAGGCCACACTTGGGTGTGGGTGTTGCCGCCTCCGGTCTGCTTTTCTACCTTGAGTTGTTGGTGGGCCTGCGCCGCCACCTGGGGCAAATGCGTCACGCACAACACTTGCCGGCGCTCGCCCAGCGTCCGCAGTTGCCGGCCCACCACTTCCGCCACGCCGCCGCCGATGCCGCTGTCCACTTCGTCGAAAATCAGGGTCGGAATGCGGGCGGCGCGGGCGGTGATGACCTGAATGGCCAGGCTGATGCGCGACAGTTCACCGCCGGAAGCCACCTTGGCCAGAGGCCGCAACGGTTGCCCCGGATTGGCGCTGACCTGAAATTCCACCGCTTCCAGACCGCTCGGCGTCGGCTTGTCCAACCGTTCCAGGTGAATCGTAAAGCGTCCCCCCGGCATACCCAGCTCCACCAGCGCCTGGGACACCCGCTCGCCCAGTTCCCGCGCCGCCGCCGCGCGCCGTTCGCCGAGTTGTTCCGCGCCCTGCTGGTAGGCCATCCGGGCTTTCTTCACCGCCTGCTGTAAGGCATCCAGCCGGGTTTCGCTGTGTTCCAGCGCATCCAGTTCGGTCTCGAACCGCGCGCGCAACGCCGGCAGCTCCCCGGCGTCCAGGCGATGCTTGCGCGCCAGTTGGTGGGCGGCGGTCAGGCGCTGTTCGATCTGCGCCAGATGGGCGGGATCGAGGTCGAGCGCCTGCACGTAGCCGCGCAATTCCGCGCACGCTTCCTGAACCTGAATCAACGCGGCGTTCAACAACTCGCCGACCGGGATCAGCCGGGCGTCCAGCCGGCTCAGCCCATCCAGGGTTTGCAGGCCGTGGCCGAGCCGATCGGCGATCGGGCGCTCCTCGCCTTCGCTCAGTTCGTCGAGCAACCGTTGGCCGGTGTCCAGCAACTGACTGGCGTTCGCCAGGCGCCGCTGTTCGGACTCCAGTTCCGCGATTTCGCCCTCGGCCAGATTCAGCGCCGCCAGCTCCCGCAGGTGATAGCGCAGAATGTCCAGCCGGGCATCGCGCTCGCTGCTGGCCTGCCGCAGGTCGCGCAGCTCCTGCCGCAGCCGGCTCCAGGCGCGGTACCGTTCCGCCAATTCGTTAACCAGCGCCGTGTTGCCGGCGTAATCGTCCAGCAGTTGCCGCTGGGCCTCGCGGCGCACCAGCGACTGATGCTCGTGCTGGCCGTGGATATCCACCAGGCGCTCGCCCAGTTCCCGCAGCGCCTGCGCGGGCTGGGGAACGCCGTTGATGTAGTTGCGCGAGCGACCGTTGCGGGCCACGACCCGCCGCAACTGGCAGTCCCGGTCGCCGTCCAGATCGCGCTCGGCCAGCCAGGCGCGCGCCGCCGGCAGCGCGTCGAGATCGAAAGCCGCGCTGAGGTCGGCCCGTTCCGCCCCGTGGCGGATCACGCCGCTGTCGGCGCGGTCGCCCAACAGCAGGCCGATGGCGTCCACCAGGATGGATTTGCCGGCACCGGTCTCGCCGGTGACCGCGGTCATCCCCGCCGCCAGCTCCAACTCCAAATCTTC
Source organism: Candidatus Competibacteraceae bacterium (assembly GCA_007695245.1). Lineage (GTDB taxonomy): Bacteria > Pseudomonadota > Gammaproteobacteria > Competibacterales > Competibacteraceae > REEE01. The sequence goes on from REEE01000188.1 coordinate 23,948, forward strand.
GACGATCGCGAAATCGCGGATGCGTAATTGGGTCAGCATGACGGCGGATCGGGTTCTCGAACGGAGCGGGGGCGGCGCGCGGGTCGACGGACTCTTGTCAGCATGACGGCGGACCTCGGCTCCTCAGGCGAACGGCGAGGCGTCCGGATTCAGGCCCCAGCTCAACTTGGCCCGCAGCAGCTTGAAATAATCGTGGTTGAGCGGATGGAGCAGCCGCGCCTTGCGGTCTTTTTTGCGGATCACGACGTGATCGCCCGGTTCGAGCGCCAGGCTGATCTGGCCGTCGCAGGTGACCTGGGTCTGGGTGAGATTGGCGACGTTCAACACGACCTCGATCACGCTGTCGGCTTTGACCACGATCGGCCGGTGGGTCAGGGTGTGCGGACAAATCGGCACCAGCACCACCGCCTCCAACCCCGGATGGATGATCGGGCCGCCGCCGGCCAGCGCGTAGGCGGTGGAGCCGGTCGGAGTGGAGATGATCAATCCGTCGGCGCGATAGGTGTTGAGGAAGCGGCCGTCGAGGAAGGTATCCACCTCGATCATGCGGGCCACCTCGCACTTGTGAACCACCACGTCGTTGAGCGCGTCGGCCTCGCCGGTTATCCGGTCCCCATGCATGACCTGGGCGTGCAACAGCGAGCGGCGCGCCTCGCGGAACTGGCCGTCCAACACCGCATCCAGGCTCTGCGGGAGCTCGCTGGGCGAGACGTCGGCCAGAAAGCCGAGCCGACCCAGATTGACGCCCAGAATCGGTACTTCGTAATCCACCAGCGAGCGCGCGGCGTTGAGCATGGTGCCGTCGCCGCCCATGACGATGGCCAGATCGCACTGTTCGCCGATCCGGTCCCGACCGGCGATCTCCAGACCGCTGTCTGGCATCAGTCGAGCCGAGCTGTCGTCGAGCAAGACCCGCAATCGACGCCGGAGCAGATGGGCGGCGATTTGCTTTAGGGTGTCGGCGACGTTCGGATCGCCGAATTTGCCGATGAGACCGATGGTGTGAAAAACCGGAGTGGGCATCGTTCCGTACTTGGGTGTTTCCATCCGGATGAATGGAGGACAACAACTTATCATTATAGGGGAAAGCGCGCCAAGCACCGGACCACTCGAGCGGAATGACCGGAAGCTTGACGAATTTTAAAATACTCCCCGTTGTCCGCATTCGTCCACTCCGACCGTCTAGCCCGCGTCCAAGGCCAGCGCTGCCGAATCCGGCTTGACACCGTGGGGAGGGAATTGTTACGGTGCCTTAGCACTCCAATACTGAGAGTGCTAAACAGGGGGATCATCGCGATGCCTGGTACCGAATCCACGCTGGCGGGCCATCCCGCCCTCAACGAGCGCACCCAGCATCTGTTACGGGCGCTGGTCGAGCGCCATATCCGCGACGGCCAACCGGTCGGTTCGCGGACTTTGGCTCGCGACGCCGGATTGGATCTGAGTCCGGCCACGGTCCGCAACGTCATGGCGGATTTGGAAGATCTGGGCTATCTGCGCGCGCCGCACACCTCGGCCGGGCGGGTGCCAACCGCCCGGGGTTACCGGTTCTTCATCGATGAACTGCTGCATCTGCGGCCGCTGGACCATCAATCGATTGAAACCCTGCGCCAACGCATCGATCGACCGGTGAATAATCCCGCCGAACTGGCCCGATCGGTTTCGGATCTGCTGTCCGGCATCACGCAACTGGCGGGCGTGGTCATGCTGCCGCGCCGTAACGTGACGACCCTGCGCCAGGTCGAATTTCTGCCCCTGTCCGAAAACCGGGTCCTGGTGATCCTGGTGCTGAACGGGCAGGAGGTACAGAATCGCATCATCCAGACCCAGCGTTCCTACAGCGCCGCCGAGTTACAGCAGGCCGCGCGGTATCTGAACGCACAATTCACCGGTAAGGATATCCAGCAGGTCCGGGAGTCTCTGCTGCGGGATTTGCGCGAGACTCGCGACAGTCTCGACCGCTTGATGCAGACCGTGGTCGAGATGGCCGAGCAAACCTTCGAGACCGAGCCGGAGAGCGAAGATTACGTATTGGCCGGTCAGACCCACCTGATGCAGTACGCTGATCTGTCCGATCTCGACAAACTGCGGCAACTGTTTGAAGCGTTCCATCACAAGCGTGATTTGCTGCATCTGTTCGATCAGAGCCTGCGCGCCGATGGCGTGCAGATTTTCATCGGCGAGGAGTCCGGCTTCGAGGTGCTGGAGGATTGCAGCGTGGTGACCGCGCCTTACAGCGTGGCGGGGCAGGTGTTGGGCGTGCTCGGGGTGATCGGCCCGACCCGGATGGCCTATGATCGAGTGATTCCGGTGGTGGATGTGACCGCCCGGTTGCTGGCGGCGGCGCTGATCGCCCAGCGGGTCTGAGCGCGCCCTTGAATTCCCGCCATGCAACCCCAGTTCTCCGCTACCAGGCGCGGTCGCGGCCGCCCGACCGATTTCATCTAAGTGACGGAGAATCCATTCATGACCCCCACCGAACCGGCCCTGAACCCCAGCGCGCGCCCGGAAGTTTCCGAAACAACCCCCCCGACCACCGAACCCGCGTCCTCCACGCCAACCGTCGGGACGGAAACCGAGATTTCGGTCAACCCCGAGGAATTCGAAACACTGCAGCGGGATTTGGACCAGGCGCTGGCCAAGGCCGACGAACACTGGAAGTTGTATCTGAGCGCCCACGCCGAAATGGAAAACCTGCGCAAGCGCGTCGAGCGCGAGGTCCAGAACGCGCACAAGTTCGCTCTGGAGCGGTTTTTTGGGGAGCTGCTGCCGGTGCGCGACAGCCTGGAACTGGGGCTGGAAGCGGCGACCGACGACGTCGACGTGGCCAAGTTACGGGAAGGCATCGATCTGACGCTCAAACAACTGGCGGCGGCGATGGAAAAATTTGGTGCCTGCGAAGTCGATCCGCTGGGCGCCCGATTCGATCCCGACTGCCACGAAGCCATGGCCGTGGTGCCGACCGACCAGGCCGAACCCAATACCGTGGTGCAGGTCCTGCAAAAGGGTTATCTGCTCAACGACCGGTTGATCCGGCCCGCCAAGGTGTTGGTCGCCAAGGCTCCAGCCCCGCCAGTCAGTTAAATCGAAAATCCGCCCGACCGTTGAAAATCCACCCCATCGTCCCCAAATTCAATGGCGAGACAGAAGTCACTAACCACCGAATTCCCTGATTCGCCCGCCGGCATGGGCGGGCACGGATTGAAACCCTGAAGATCTTCATAGAGAGTGCGACCATGAGCAACATTATCGGCATCGACCTGGGCACCACCAACTCCTGCGTGGCGATCATGGAGGGCGGCAAGCCTCGGGTGATTGAAAACAGCGAAGGCGACCGGACCACGCCCTCGGTCGTTGCCTTCCTGGAAGACGGTGAAATCACCGTCGGCCAGCCGGCCAAGCGCCAGGCGGTCACCAATCCGCACAACACCCTGTTCGCGGTCAAGCGGCTGATCGGCCGCCGCTTCGACGAGAAGGAGGTGCAGAAGGACATCGACCTGGTGCCCTACAAGATCGTCAAGAATGACAACGGCGACGCCTGGGTCGAGGCGCGCGGCAAGAAGATGGCCCCGCCGGAAATCTCCGCCCGGGTGCTGATGAAGATGAAAAAGACCGCCGAGGACTATCTCGGCCACCCAATCACCGAGGCGGTGATCACGGTGCCGGCCTACTTCAACGACAGCCAACGTCAGGCGACCAAGGACGCCGGGCGGATCGCCGGTCTGGAAGTCAAGCGCATCATCAACGAACCGACGGCGGCGGCGCTGGCCTTCGGCATGGACAAGTCCAGCACCAAGGACCGCAAGATCGCGGTCTACGACCTGGGCGGCGGCACGTTCGACATCTCGATCATCGAGATCGCCGAAGTGGACGGCGAGAAGCAGTTCGAGGTGCTCTCCACCAACGGCGATACCTTCCTGGGCGGCGAGGACTTCGACAAGCGGGTCATCGACTATCTGATCGAGCAGTTCCAGAAGCAGAGCGGCATCAATCTGGCCAACGATCCTCTGGCGCTGCAACGGTTGAAGGAAGCCGCCGAAAAGGCCAAGATCGAGCTGTCGTCCAGCCAGCAAAGCGATATCAATCTGCCCTACATCACAGCCGACGCCAGCGGACCGAAGCATCTGAACCTGAAGCTGACCCGCGCCAAGCTGGAGTCGCTGGTCGAGGAGTTGATCGACAAAACCATCGGACCCTGCCGCACCGCGCTGAAGGATGCCGGGCTGGGCGTCGGTCAGATCGACGACGTGTTGCTGGTCGGCGGCCAGAGTCGCATGCCCAAGGTGCAGGAAAAGGTGCGCGAGTTCTTCGGCAAGGAGCCGCGCAAGGACGTCAACCCCGATGAAGCCGTGGCGGTGGGCGCGGCGATTCAGGGCGGCGTGCTGGGCGGCTCGGTCAAAGACGTGCTGCTGCTCGATGTGACTCCGCTGAGCCTGGGCATCGAGACCCTGGGTGGGGTGATGACCAAACTGATCGAGAAGAACACCACGATTCCGACCAAGGCGACCCAGGTGTTCTCGACCGCCGACGACAATCAAACCGCGGTGACGGTGCATGTGTTGCAGGGCGAGCGCGAGGTCGCTCAGGCCAACAAGTCGCTGGGCAAATTCGACTTGCAGGATATTCCGCCCGCGCCGCGCGGTGTGCCGCAGATCGAAGTCATGTTCGATATCGACGCCAACGGCATCCTGCATGTCTCGGCCAAGGATAAGGCGACCGGCAAGGAGAACCGGATCGCGATCAAGGCGTCCTCCGGGTTGTCCGAGGAGGAGATCAAGCGGATGGTGGGCGACGCCGAGGCGCACGCCGACGAAGACCGCAAGTTCCACGAACTGGTCAACATCCGCAATCAGGCCGAAAACCTGATTCACGCCTCCGAGAAGACCCTGCGGGAGTTGGGTGACAAAGTCGAGGGCGGCGAGCGCTCGGCGATCGAAGGGGCGATCAGCGATCTGCGCTCCACGGTCAAGACCGACAACAAGAGCGCGATCGAAGCCAAGATTCAAACGCTGAGCGAGTTGTCCGGCAAACTGGCCGAGCGGATTTACAGCCAGAGCGGCGGTCCGGACGGGGGTCCCGGCGGCCCGCAGGGCGGAGCTGGCGGCGGCGGCGGTCAAAAACCGGCCGACGACGGGGTGGTGGACGCCGAATTCGAGGAGGTCAAGAAGTAACCGCCACGCGTGCGGTAAACTATGAATCCGGGAGCGCGATCCGCGTTCCCGGATTTTTGATTTTGGACGAACCCCACTGGGCGGCCCGCCGCGACGCAAGACCGAATCATGGCCAAACGCGACTATTACGAAGTTCTCAACTTAGCCCGCAATGCCAGCGAGGCCGAGATCAAGCAGGCTTACCGGCGGCTGGCGATGAAGCACCATCCCGACCGCAATCCGGGCGATCAGGTGTCCGAGGAGCATTTCAAGGAGGCCAAGGAGGCCTATGAGGTATTGAGCGATCCGCGCAAGCGCACGGCTTACGACCAGTTCGGTCACGCCGGAGTGGATGGTTCGGCGGGCGGTGGTTTTGGTGGGGGCTTTGGCGGTCCCGGCGGCGGTCCGGCCGATCTGAACGATTTATTCGGCGGAGTGTTTCGCGATATTTTCGGCGGTGGGCGCGGCGGGGGCGGCAGCCAGGCTTATCGAGGCTCCGATCTGCGCTATATCCTGGATTTGACGCTGGAGGAGGCGGTCTTCGGCGCGACCTCCAAGATTCGGGTGCCGACCCTGGTGATCTGCGCCACCTGCGGCGGCAGCGGTGCCAAACCGGGCACCAAGCCGATCACCTGCCCGACCTGTCGCGGCGTCGGCCAGGTGCGAATGCAGCAGGGCTTTTTCTCAATCCAGCAGACCTGCCCGCGCTGCCAGGGGCGGGGCACGATCATTCCCGAGCCGTGCGAGACCTGCGGGGGCGTCGGCCGGGTCGAGGAGCAGAAAACGCTATCGGTCAAGGTCCCGGCAGGGGTGGACAACGGCGACCGCATCCGCCTGTCCGGGGAAGGCGAAGCCGGAGAGAGCGGGGGACCGCCGGGCGATTTGTACGTGCAGATCCGGGTCAAGCCGCATCCGATCTTCACCCGCGAGGATAACGATTTGTACTGCGAGGTGCCGATCGGTTTCGCCACCGCGGCGCTGGGCGGCGATTTGGAGGTGCCGACCCTGGATGGCCGGGTCAGTTTGAAGATTCCGGCCGAGACCCAGACCGGGAAGGTGTTCCGGGTTCGGGGGAAGGGCGTCAAACCGGTGCGCGGCGGCGCCACCGGCGATCTGTTGTGTCGGGTGTCGGTCGAGACCCCGGTCAACCTGACCCGAGAGCAGAAAGAGTTGTTGCAAAAATTCGCCGAGACCATGGAGGCGGGCGGCAAACAACACGCTCCGCAGGAGGGAAGCTGGCTGGATGGGGTCAAGAAGTTTTTCGAGGATATGAAGTTCTGAAACCAGGACTTTCGCTCTCCGTCCTTCCCGCGCCAGCGGTTTACCGGAAGGAAAATTTGCATCCCGAGCCGTCAACGTTCGCTCTCCCGCGCGGGGGGTGGGAGAGTTGGGGAAGTCTCCCGCTTGACCCGGTACAGTTCCCGGGTCTTCAGCGCCCGGCCCCGCAACTGCTCGGCCAGCGCGGCGCGGATCAGCCGCTTCACTTCCCCGAGCACGGCCGGATCGGTCAGCGTTCCATCGCGCAGCGCCAGTAGACCCCGGCCGGAAATCGGCACGCCGGCCGCCGCGCGGTCGGCCGCCAACGGTCCGCGATCCAGCACGTAGCAATACCGTTCTTCGGCCACGATGGGCGCGCCGCTGACCGACTCCCGATCCAGGGTCAAACCGTACCCCAGATCCTCCAACAAGCGCTTCTCGAACCGCCGCAGCGGCGGCTCCTCGCCCGGAGCCGTGGCCAGTGCCGCCAAAAGTTCCCGATAAACGGCGAACAACCCCGGCTGCGGGTCCAGACGCGGCAGCAGGCGCACGAGCAACTCATTGACGTAAAGCCCGCTCAAGACCCGGTGCGGCGGCAGGGAAACCGGCCGTCCCGCGTCCTCGGCTCCGGTCAGGGTCGCCAGCTCGCCCGCGCCCGTCCAGGACAGCAACAGCGGCGCGAAGGGTTGCAACAGTCCCTTCAACCGCGACCGGGGAGAACTCGCGCCGCGCGCGACCAGCCCCAGTCGCCCGTGCTCCTGGGTGAACGCCTCCAGCAGCAGACTGCTGTCGCGATACGGACGGCGATGGAGGAGAAAAGCGGGTTGCAGCAGGACGCGCATGGCGCGATGAGAGCGGGATAACCGCAGTCGGTCAAAAAGAGGAGGGGTCGGCGTAGCCCAAGCCGCGCAGCGCCCGCTCGTCGTCCGACCAGCCCTCGCGCACCTTGACCCAGGTTTCCAGGTACACCCGGCGGTCGAGCAGGCGCTCCAGATCCTCGCGAGCCTGGCGGCCGACCTCGCGCAGCGTCGCCCCACCGCCACCGATGACAATGCCTTTCTGGGACTCGCGCTCGACCCAGATGACCGCGTGGATGCGCACCAACCGTCCGTCCTCGACGAACTGCTCGATCTCCACGGTCAGGGCATACGGCAATTCCTCGCGCAGCAACCGGGTCAGCTTCTCACGGACCAGCTCGGCGGCCAGGAAGCGCTCGCTGAGCGTGGTGATCTGATCTTCCGGAAACAGCCGATCGCCGAACGGCAGCAGGCGGGTGATGACCTGTTCCAGCGCCGCCACATTATCGCCTTTCAGCGCCGCCATCGGGACGACCTCCGCGAAGCTCCGCCGGCCGGCCATCTCCTGGAGAAACGGCAGCAATCGGGACTTGTCGGCGATACGATCCACCTTGTTGACCGCCAGCACCACCGGTCCGGCGAAATCGGCCAACCGAGCCAGGACATCCTGGTCTTCCTCGGTCCAGCGCAACGCTTCGATCAGGAACACCACCACATCGACGTAGCCCAGCACGCTGGCCGCCGCCCGGTTCAGGTAGCGATTGAGCGCCCGTCGGCCCTGCCGGTGCAGCCCCGGCGTGTCCACGTAGACGATCTGCGCCTCCGGCAGGGTTTGAATCCCCAGGATGACATGGCGGGTGGTCTGCGGCTTGGGCGCGGTGATGCTGAGCTTCTGGCCGATCAGACGATTCAGCAGGGTCGACTTGCCGACGTTGGGTCGGCCCAGCAGGGCGGCATGGCCGACGCGGGTGGGGACGGTCATGACGCGATTTTCTCCAGTAGTTGGCGGGCGGCTTCCTGTTCGGCTCTACGGCGACTGCTGCCCGCCGCGACCGCGCGCGCTTCGGCGACCGCGCACTCCACGGTAAAACTTTGGGCGTGCGGCTCGCCGTGAATTTCCAGCACGTTATAGGTCGGCAGGGGATGTTGGCGGGCTTGCAGATACTCCTGCAAGCGGGTTTTAGGATCTTTGAGTTCGCCGGCGCTGGCCAAGCCCGCCAAGCTCTCCTGGTACAGGTTCAGGATCAGATCGCGGCAGGCGGTCAGGCCGCCATCCAGATAAACCGCGCCGATGATCGCTTCCAAGGCGTCCGACAGAATCGATTCGCGCCGAGACCCGCCGCTCTTGAGTTCGCCCTGACCCAACCGCAGGCTCTCCCCCAGCTTCAGTTCACGGGCCAGTCTGGCCAGGGTCTCGCCCTTGACCAGGCTAGACCGCAGCCGGCTCAACTCGCCCTCGCTGGCTTGAGGATAGCGCTGGTACAAAACCTCGGCCACCACCAGATTCAGTAGCGCGTCGCCCAAAAACTCCAGCCGCTCGTTATTGTGGGCCGAGGCGCTGCGGTGAGTGAGCGCCTCCTCCAGCCGCTCCGGCCGCTGGAAGGTATAACCCAAAGCGGCGCACAAGCGGGTCACCGCCGCCGCGTTCACGGACTGAGCGGGATGGTTTCGTCGACCCTCAACACGACATGCAGGCCGTAGAACAACTCCCGTTCGTCTTCGTACACCAGGTCGAGCACCCGACCGCCGCGATCCTGGCGAATCCTGAGGTCCCGCGCTCTGACATTCTCGACGTAACCGACGTCGAAGCGGCGCTGGATGGCGTTATGGATATCGGTGACGCTCATTTGCGTCACTTGCGGTTCCTTGCGGATGCTTTCGATGGTCGATTTGACTGTGTAGTACTGCACGTACATCGGAATCACCTTCATGGCGATCAGGGCCATGAAGGCGAGCACGATGATCAGCAGCAACATCCCGATCACCGTCATGCCACGCTGCCGTCCGCTCCTTCCGGATCGGGTCGATTGTTTTGCGCCCATCACTCGTGTCCTCCGCTTGCAGGTTATTGAATGCGGCTCCCAATCCGGCCGCACTGGCCCCTGAACGTCACGCAATCCCAATTCATCCAGATGAAAAAAGCCCTGCCGATCAAATTTTCCTCGGGCATCGTCCCCCAGATTCGACTGTCGCTGCTGTTGTCGCGATTGTCGCCCATGACGAAATACTGTCCGGCCGGCACCTGATAGGCCCAACCGACCGTCCCATCCGGCTCGCGGCGCAACTGGAGGTCGGACCAGAGTCCCGCCGCTCCCCACCGCCCGTTGGCCAAGACCTGAATGCGGTGTTGAGTGCGCTGTTCGTCGTCGGACAACCCCTCCTCAAACTGCCGGTAGCCCGGTTCGGCGGGATCGTCGGGCAACCGCGACCGGGGCGCCGGCCGGCCGTTGATGAACAACTGCTTGTCGCGATATTCCAGGCGGTCGCCGGGCAGGCCGATCACCCGCTTGATGTAGGCGACAGCCGGCTCGGGCGGATAGCGGAACACCACCACATCGCCCCGTTCCGGCAGGTTGCCACCGACGATTTGGGTGTTGGACACCGGCAACCGCAAGCCGTAGGTAAACTTGTTGACCAGAATGAAATCGCCCTTGAGCAGGGTCGGCAGCATGGACTCCGAAGGAATTCGGAACGGCTCGATGACAAAGGAGCGCAGCACCAGCACCGCCAGAATCACCGGAAAAAATGATTTCGACAGGTCCACGTACCAGGGAAGAGCAGCCGCGCCGCGCCGTGGCGCCAGAACCAGGAGATCCAACAGCCAAATTCCGCCGGTCACCACGGTCAGCACCACCAGCACGGCGGCAAAATCGATATTCATGGGTTATAAAATCCCGGGGCCAGCGAGACGGCGGGTCTTGACCGAGCGTCTCATGAGTTTTTGTCCGACTGCAACACCGCCAGGAAAGCCTCCTGCGGGATTTCCACCTTGCCGACCTGTTTCATGCGTTTTTTGCCGGCCTTCTGCTTTTCCAACAGCTTGCGCTTGCGCGACACGTCGCCGCCGTAGCACTTGGCCAGCACGTTCTTGCGCAGGGCCTTGACCGTGGTGCGGGCGATGATTTGACTGCCGATGGCGGCCTGAATCGCCACCTCGAACATCTGTTGGTGAATCCGTTCCTTGAGCTTGACCGTCAGTTCGCGGCCCCGGTACTGGGCCTGCTCGCGATGGACGATGACCGACATCGCGTCCAGGCGTTCGCCGTTGATCAGCACGTCCAGCCTGACCAGCGGCGCGGCCTGGAAACGTTCGAAGCTGTATTCGAACGAGGCGAAGCCGCGGCTGAGCGATTTCAATCGGTCGAAGAAATCCAGCACCACTTCGCTCAGGGGCAATTCGAAGCTGAGTTGCACCTGACCGCCGGCGTAATGCAAATCCCGCTGCACCCCGCGTTTCTCGATACACAGCGTGATGATCGCGCCCAGATAATCCTGCGGCGTCAGAATGTGCGCCACGATGATCGGCTCGCGGACCTCGGCGATTTCGTTGGCCGGCGGGAGCTTGGCCGGGTTGTCGATCTTCAGGACTTCATTCCGGGTGGTCAAGACTTCGTAAATGACGGTCGGCGCGGTCGTCACCAGGTCGAGGCGATACTCCCGCTCCAACCGCTCCTGCACGATCTCCATGTGCAACAGGCCGAGAAAGCCGCAGCGGAACCCGAAGCCCATGGCCTGGGAGGTTTCCGGTTCGAAGTACAGCGAGGCGTCGTTGAGCCGGAGCTTCTGCAGGGCCTCACGCAGATTGCCGAAGTTATCCGAGTCCACCGGGAATAGCCCGGCGAAGACCCGCGGCTGGACTTTCTGGAAGCCCGGCAACGGTCCCGTCGCCGGCCGGTCCGCCCCGGTGAGCGTATCGCCCACCGGGGCGCCGTCGATATCCTTGATCCCGGCGATGACATAACCGACTTCACCCGCGTTCAGCGCGGGGCGCTCGCCGCGCTTGGGGGTAAAGATGCCGACCGACTCGACCTGAAAAACCCGACCGGTGGACATCACCTGGATTTTCTGCTTGGGCGTGATCCGGCCGTCCACCACCCGTACCAGCGAAATCACACCGACGAAATTGTCGAACCAGGAATCGATGATCAGCGCCTTGAGCGGCGCGTCCGGTCGGCCTTTTGGCGCGGGAATCTGCGCGACGATGGCCTCCAGCAGTTCATCGACGCCCAGACCGGTCTTGGCGCTGACGTGCAGGGCCTGGCTGGCATCCAGGCCGATGATGTCGCCGATCTCGCGCGCCACCCGCGCCGGGTCGGCCGCGGGCAGGTCGATCTTATTCAGCACCGGCACCACTTCCAGACCCTGCTCGATGGCCGTGTAACAGTTGGCGACGCTCTGCGCTTCGACGCCCTGCGCGGCGTCCACGACCAGCAGCGCGCCCTCGCAGGCGGCCAGCGAGCGGGAGACCTCGTAGGAGAAATCCACATGACCGGGGGTGTCGATGATGTTGAACTGGTAGGTGCGCCCGTCGCGGGCCGGATAGCACAGCGCCACGCTCTGCGCTTTGATCGTGATGCCGCGCTCCCGCTCCAGATCCATTGAATCGAGCACTTGTTCGGCCATTTCCCGCGCGCTCAGCCCGCCGCAGATTTGAATGAACCGGTCGGCGAGCGTGGATTTGCCGTGATCGATGTGGGCGATGATTGAAAAATTACGAATATGATCCATGAATTCCATGACGACTGGGTCGCCGGTCAGACTGACTCCGCCACCGGACCCCCGCGGCGAACATGGGGAAACACCCGCGACCACCGGGGACGCAGGCGCTGGCCAAGCCTGTTTTTCAGGCGGGGGGATTATAGCGTCATTCAGGACGAGGCAAGCAGGTTTCCGGAGGTGGTTGCCTCATGGTCGCATCCGCCCGCCGCAACACCACCGGTTGAAACCGGTTATCGGACTGGAACCGTCGAGACAGAACGCGCACCGCCAGAAAGCCCAACCCCAACCCCACGAGGCCCAGCGCCACCACCGGCTCTTCGCCGGCGCCGGCGAACACGGTCTGTCCCAGTACGGCGCCCGCCAGCAGCAGGACCAGCGGCAACAGATAGACCAGCAGCGCGCCCCGCAGCAATGCGCCTTCCGCCAGGCCGACCATCACTTCATCGCCGGGTTGCAACCCCATGTCCGAGATCGCCCGCACCCGGCTGCGTCGACCGGGCCAGAGTTTCGCCAGCGCCGCCGTACCACAACCCCCGCTCGCCTGACATGCACCACAAGCCGAACGGCGCTGGGTTTCCAGCCAGACATAACCTTCCTCAACCGCCGCCACGGTGGCGCGTTCTTCGATCATGGCCGCTCGGCCTCGGGGTCACGGTGGATCGAAGTCGCGATATGTTGCACGGTCGCGGCCGGCACCTCGCCGACCACCAGAACCTGGTAACCCTCGACCACGGTCCCAAAGGCGCTCATCGAACCGAGTTGAGAACCGCCTTGCAGCAGCGGCGCGCCATCCAACTGCTCCAGAAACACGGAAATGGTCGCCAGACCGTCGGCGAACACCAGATGTTCGGTGGAATGATGCCCCGGACTTTTCGTGAAGCGGTTGTGCAACACCTTCTTGAAGCCTTTAGGCAACTCAACAATACGCCAGGCAGAGTGGGTCACGGGTTCGCCGACGGGGGGGCGAGGATCCTGCCGATCGGTCTTCGGCGATGCGTCGCGCCGCGGAAGCGGGGAGGCAAAAACGGACTTATCGATATCCGGCTTGATCTGCACGTCGGTGAACATCAACTGCTCGATCGGATAGCCTTTGCCGTCCAACAACGCCGAGCGCAGTACGATGCCGTGGCGCTGATCCAGCCAGATTCGATAACCGTACCGCCAGGCGTCCCGCGGCTTGATGGCGATCACCCGCGCCGCCAATCCAGCGATGCGGTCTTCGCCCAATAGCTTGAATTCGTAGTGACCCTCCAGCCGGCCGAGATCGCGGGGAACGGACAGAGGAAACGGCGAGCGTTGGAAATCAGCGCCCGGGAAGGCTTCGCGTTGGCCCGGTGCCAGGCGAGTCACGCTATTGCTGGTCACCACGATTTCCTGGTGCGGACCGTTCAGGGAGATGAGAAGCTGGCGCTCGCCATTCGCATCGCAACTGTGAATGATTCGCATGGCTTCTAGATGCGGTCCCTGAACAAAGATGAAGGTCCCTTCATAATTCAGGGTCTGGGTGGCCTGAATCATCTTTTCCAGCCAGTGTCTGGCGTCTTCGGCGTCCGGTTGCGCCCAACCGGCGGCGGACAGGCACCCCGCGACCAGCGTCAGAGCGACGCAGCGTAATAGCTTCCGCTTCATTCGGAATTCAGCGGTTGCCCTGATAGCCAACCATGCGCACGTAGGGCAACATGCCATGCATGCTGTTCATGGACGCATAGCCATTGTGATTGACCAGGTAAGGGCTCAATCGAGCTTCGACCGGCTGGTTGGAATCATCGATCTGGGGGTTCAGCGCCACGACTCGCGCGGTCGCTGGCAGTGCGGCGGGAACGGCGGGCGCAGCGGCGAGGTGGGCCTCTGGAGGAGACGCGGGGTCGATCTGGCCCTGCTTGAGTCCGAGCAGGGCGACGAGCACCACGGAGGCGGCCAAACCAAAGCCGGTGACCGGTTTGTACCAGGCGGGCAGCGGCTTGGCGGTCGGTCTCGGCAGGGGGTCGGCTTCGACCGCCCGGCGGATGCGCGCGGCGAAATCCAGGTCAAGCGCATCCGGCAAGTGGCTCTGCATGACATCACTGATCAGATGGTAGCGCTCCCAACAGTCCTGCAACTCGTGGTCCCGACTCAGTCGGCGCAGGGCCAAATCCATTTCTGGAAGCCCCAGTTCATCGTCGACCATCGCCGAAAGTTGACTCGCCGCGACAGGTTCTTCGTCAGCGACGCGCGCCGACAGTTGTTCAGCCGTCTTATCAGCCATGACTCTATCCCGAAACTAGCTCAGTAGTGGACGCAATTTGGCGTCGATCGATTCCCGAGCCCGGAAGATCCGGGAACGCACCGTACCGATCGGACACCCCATGGTTTGGGCAATTTCTTCATAGCTCATGCCTTCGAGCTCCCGGAGTGTGATCGCCGTACGAAGGTCCTCCGGTAAATCTTCAATCGCCTTGAACACCGTGGCTTCGATTTCATCCTTGAGCAACAGTCGCTCGGGCGTCTCATACTCTTTCAGCATGGACTGACCCTCGTATTGTTCGGCTTCCTGAGCATCGATATCGGAACCCGGCGGTCGCCGGCCTTGGGCGACCAGATAATTCTTGGCCGTGTTGATGGCGATTCGATACAGCCAAGTATAAAACGCGCTGTCTCCCCGAAAGCCCGGCAATGCCCGGTAAGCCTTGAGAAACGCTTCCTGGGAAACATCCAGAGCCTCGCTGGGATCATGCACGTAGCGGGAAATCAGCTTGATGATCTTGTACTGGTACTTCCGCACCAGCAGATCAAACGCGCTTTTGTCGCCTTTTTGCACCCTGAGGACCAGATCGCGGTCCAGATGAACCTCGCCCATCCGGGCAGACCCCTTTCGACTCAATGGCAATCTCCATGCGAACATGACGGTAGACCAACGCCCGTTTCGTTAGTTCGCATCGTTGCCAGGATGTGGTTTATAGTGTGAAAAGATGTGGCGGGAAGACCTCGCGGCGCTGGCCGCGATCTCCGCGACAGCGTTTTCCTCGCCGCAACGATACCTTATTCACCGAGCCACTCACAAGCCATGGCCCATCCCACCCACGGTACCGACATCTTGATTATCGGCTGCGGCGCCGCCGGCCTCAGCCTGGCGCTGCGGCTGGCCGAGACCGCCCGCGTCGTCGCGCTCGCCAAGGGTCCGTTGCACGAGGGCAGCACGTATTACGCTCAGGGGGGCATCTCGGCGGTCCTGGATGTCGGAGACTCCATCGAGTCGCACGTCCAGGACACCCTGATTGCCGGAGCGGGTCTATGCCACCCCGACGCGGTCCGCTTCACGGTCGAGCACGGCCGGGAAATCATCGAGTGGCTCAGCGCTCAGGGCGTCCCCTTCACCCGGGAACCCAACGCCGAAGGCAACGTGGATTATCACCTGCACCGCGAGGGGGGACACAGCCACCGCCGCATCGCCCACGCCGCCGACGCCACCGGCCGCGCCATCCAGACCACGTTGGAGGAACGAGCCCGCCAACATCCCCACATCACCCTGCACGATCGCTACAGCGCGGTGGACCTGATCACCAGCCGCAAGCTGGGGTTGGGCGACAACCGTTGCCTGGGAGCCTACGTCCTGAATCGGGAGACCGGCCAGGTCGAGGTCATCGCCGCCCGGTTCGTGGTGCTGGCCACCGGCGGCGCCAGCCGGGTCTACCTGTATTCCAGCAATCCGGACGGCTCCACCGGCGACGGCATCGCCATGGCCTGGCGGGCGGGCTGCCGGGTGGCCAACATGGAGTTCATGCAGTTCCACCCGACCTGTCTGTATCACTCCAAAGCCAAGTCGTTCCTGATCTCCGAAGCGGTGCGCGGCGAGGGCGGCGTGCTGCTGCTGCCGGATGGCAGTCGCTTCATGCAGGACTTCGATCCTCGGCTGGAACTGGCGCCCCGCGATGTCGTCGCCCGCGCCATCGACCACGAGATGAAGCGGTTGGGCGCCGAGTGCGTCTACCTCGACATCAGCCACCAGCCGGCGGATTTCATCCGCGGGCATTTTCCCAACATCCACGCCAAGTGCCAGGAATACGGGTTCGACATGACCCGGGAACCGCTGCCGGTGGTGCCGGCGGCCCATTACACCTGCGGCGGCGTCATGACCGATCTGGCCGGCCGCACCGACTTGGAAGGGCTGTACGCGATCGGCGAGGTCGCCTTCACCGGCCTGCACGGCGCCAACCGCATGGCCAGCAACTCGCTGCTGGAATGCCTGGTCTTCGCCGCCGCCGCCAGCGCCGACCTCCGTGGCCGCCTGCGCCAGATTCCGGAACCCTCCCCGCTGCCGCCGTGGGACGAAAGCCGGGTCACCGATTCGGATGAGGAAGTGGTGGTCACCCACAACTGGCTGGAGCTGCGCCGGTTCATGTGGGACTACGTGGGCATCGTCCGCACCGACAAGCGCTTGCAGCGGGCCCAGCATCGGGTGGACCTGCTGTTGCGGGAGATCGCTGAATATTACGGCCACTTCCGGGTCAGCGCGGACCTGATCGAACTGCGCAACCTGGCGCTCGTCGCCGATCTGATCATCCGCTCGGGGCTGGAGCGCAAGGAAAGCCGGGGGCTCCATTACACCTTGGATTACCCGACGGCCAATGAGTCGGCTCCACCGCGCGACACCATTCTGGTCCCGGCCCACTTCGCCGGTAAGGAATGGGGTCCGCGGTGGGGCGATTGAGCGCGTCGAATAAAAAATCCCCCCATGCGGGGGGATGAGGTTTCGGGAAAATCAGACGGCGATCACGCCAGCGGCATCTCCGGCAACGGCTTCAGCTTCCAGATTTCGGCGTTGTACTCCAGCATGGTGCGGTCGGTGGAGAACTTGCCGCTGGTGGCGGTGTTGAGAATGCTCATCCGCGCCCAGCGTTCCTGATCCTGATAGGCTTCCGCGGCCAGTTTTTGCGCGTCGATGAACCCGCGCAGGTCCGCGATGGTCAACCACGGATCGTGCGGGCTGGTCAGCGAGTGCAAGATGGGATCGAAGATGCCCTGTTCGAACTGGTTGAAGTGGGCGCTTTCCAGTAGGTGCATCACTCGGACGATGTCGGAATCGCCGTGGATGATCTCCACCGGATTGTAGTTCTGTCGCCGCTCCTCGACTTCCTGGGCATCCAACCCAAACAGGAAAAAGTTCTCGTCGCCGCATTCCTCGCGGATTTCGATGTTGGCACCGTCCAGAGTGCCGATCGTGACCGCGCCGTTCATCATGAACTTCATGTTGCCGGTGCCGGAAGCCTCCTTGCCGGCGGTCGAAATCTGCTCGGACAGGTCGGTGCCGGGGCAGATGATTTCCATCGCGGTCACCCGATAGTTCGGCAGGAACGCCAGCTTCAGCTTGTCGCCAACCTGAGGATCCTTATTGATGACGTCGGCGACGTTGTTGGTCAGCTTGATGATCAGCTTGGCCATGTAATAGCCCGGCGCTGACTTGCCACCCAGCAGCACGCAACGCGGCGTCCAGTCGGCGGCATCGCCGCGCTTGATCCGGTCGTACAGGTGGATGACGTGCAGGATGTTGAGCAACTGGCGCTTGTACTCGTGCATGCGCTTGACCTGCACGTCGAACATGGCCTGGGTGTTGAAGGTCACCCCACAATCGGCCTCGACCAGGCTGGCCAGCCGGACCTTGTTGTCGTGCTTGACCTGCCGCCAGCGCGCCCGGAATTTGGCGTCGTCCGCGTAGGGGACCAGCTTGCGCAATTCGTCCAGTTGGGTGACCCAGCCCGGCCCGATGGTGTCGGTGAGCAACGCGTTCAAGCCGGGGTTGCAACTGGCCATCCAGCGCCGCTGCGTGACCCCGTTGGTCTTGTTGTTGAACTTCTCCGGCCACAGCTCGTAGAAATCGCGGAACAGCCCCCGAACGAGCAGATCCGAATGCAGTTGGGCGACGCCGTTGACCGAGTAGCTGCCGACGATGGCCAGATAGGCCATGCGCACCTGCTGCTCGTAGCCTTCCTCGATCAGCGACATGTTGCGCTGGCGATCGATATCGCCGGGCCAGCGGCGCGCGACCTCGGCCAGGAACCGGGCGTTGATCTCATAAATGATATCCAGAACCCGTGGCAGCAATTGCCGGAACAACCGCACCGACCACCGCTCCAGCGCTTCCGGCAGCAGGGTGTGGTTGGTGTAGGCCATGACCTGGGTGGTGATCGCCCAAGCCTTATCCCAGTTCATGTCGTGCTCGTCCATCAGCAGGCGCATCATTTCCGCCACCGCGATGCTGGGATGCGTGTCGTTGAGCTGGAAGCAGTTTTTTTCGGCGAATTGGCTGAAGTCCTCGCCGTTGACCCGCGTCCATTGCCGGATCACGTCCTGCAAGCTGGCCGAGGCCAGGAAATACTGCTGGCGCAACCGCAGTTCCTTGCCGCTTTCGGTGGCGTCGTTGGGGTAGAGGACCATGGTGATGTTTTCCGCCATGTTCTTGGAACCCACGGCCTCGGTGTAGCTACCGGAGTTGAAGTCCTCGAAATCGAATTCGTCGGTGGCGGCGGCCGACCACAGTCGCAGGGTGTTGACCGTGCCGTTGCGGTAGCCGGGGATCGGCACGTCGTAAGGCACGGCCAGCACGTCGTGGGTGTCCAGCCAGTGCCAGCCCATCTCGCCGTCGGCTTTCAGATAGCCCTCGGTGCGGCCGCCGAATTTGATCCGCTGCGTGTACTCGGGCCGTTCCAGTTCCCACAGGTTGCCGCTGCGCAGCCAGTGGTCCGGTTCCTCGATCTGATGGCCGTTTTCGATCCGCTGCCGGAACATGCCGTAGGCGTAACGGATGCCGTAGCCCACGACCGGCAGGCGCAGGGTGGCGCAACTGTCCATGAAGCAGGCGGCCAGCCGGCCCAAGCCACCGTTGCCCAGTCCGGCGTCATTTTCGCACTCGGCCAACTCTTCCAGGGTCAGGCCCATGTCGTACAGGGCCTTGCTGACCGGTTCGGTGACGCCCAGATTGAGCATGGCGTTGCTCAGGGCCCGCCCCATCAGAAACTCCATGGACAGATAGTAGGCCCGCCGGACGCCGCTGTCCGCCTCGTAGGCATAACGGGTGTTCTTCCAACGCTCCCACAATCGATCGCGCAAGGTCAGCACCAAGGCTTCGTACATGTAGTAGGCGTACCGGGTGTGCCGGTCGCGGCCCAGGGTGTGGCTGAAATAACGCCGGAAGTCAGCGGCGATGCTCTTGGTGTCCATGCCCAGGGGAGGCAACTCGGTCAGCCAGGTCGCCGGCGTGCTTCTTTCCAGGAGTTTGATCGTCATACGATGGAGTCCGCTCTATGTGCTGGGAAAATCGCTCCCATCCGGCCCGACCGGGCCGGATGGGAGCGAAGATGAGGTTATCGGAATTTTTAACCGCAAACCTGAAGTGATGATCTTTGGTTCACTGTTTGCCGTAGATATCACAAACAACGATAGTCCGGCGATTCCCATTTGCAAGTCATTCGATTGGATTCCGGTCCCCCGCGCGGACGGCGGAGGCGCGCCTGGGGCGCTGGACGGCGTTCGAGGTCAGGATGGGTCGAGGCGACAGGCGGCCTGTTCGCGGGTGTAAAAATGGCCCAGATGGATGAAGCCGGCGATCAGACTGGCTTTGACGGCGGTGATCCGTCCCCGGGGACCGCGGGCCAGGACCAGATGATCGGGCAGGCCGTCCAGGGCATGAAAGGGGGCCGGCCGACCGTCGGCCCAGCGCGAACAGTAAACCGCTCCGGTTTCCTGATCGAGGAACCCGGGAATAAACCCAACATGCCGGTTTTCCATACTGACGCCGCCGGTACCCGCGAACGCCCGGTTATCGGCCTCCAAAGTCTGCAATGAAAGCGTCTGTGCCATAATCGACGACCTCGCGCTTTGGTCATGAAGTCAGCCCCGAGTGGCTCCGCGCAAGAGTTGTATCTAAAAAACAACTCGTTGCACGAAAAAAACAGCTTGTTGTATTTTCTAGTCTATAAAATTTCAAATCCAGTAGACAACTAAAAATTATCATCGATGCCATCCAGCGCCCGACGGCTCGCGGCGGCACCCTCCGCGCGGCGAGGTCTGAAGCGGCCTGAAGAGGAATGAAATGTCCGATATACCGCATCTTTACGTGGCCTTATCCGGCCACGGCTTCGGCCATCTGGCGCAGGTCGCGCCGGTCTTGAACGCATTATGCCGCCGGCGGCCGGCGGTTCGCCTGACCGTACAGAGCGGGTTGCCAGAAGCGGTGTTGCGGGAACGCATCGACGGCGACTTTGCGGTGATCGTCGGCACGGCTGATTTCGGGATGCTGATGGTGGATGCCCTGGAGGCGAAAGTCGCGGAGAGCCTGGCGGCTTATCGGGCGTTTCACGCGGAGTGGGAGACGCGGCTCGTCTGGCAGGAGCGCCTGTTGCGGGAGGCTGCGCCCGATGGCGTGTTGGCCGATATCCCCTATCTCACGCTGGCCGCCGCGGCCCGGTTGGAGATTCCGGCGCTGGCGCTGTGTTCGTTGAACTGGGCGGACATTCTTCAGGGCTATGGCGCGGACGAACCGGATTTGGCGGCGTTGCGCGCCCCCATGCTGGCCGCCTACAACAGCGCCGCGGCGTTCCTGCAACCGGCGCCGTCCATGCCGATGCCGGACTTGGGCAATGCCGTATCGATCGGACCCATCGCCGCGCTGGGCCGGAATCGCCGCGCCGATATCAACCGCCGACTGGGATTGCGAGAAGACACGACGTTGGCGCTGATGGGGTTGGGTGGAGTGGCGATGCGCCCGCCGCTGGAAAATTGGCCGGCAGTGCCTGGAATCTGCTGGTTGACGCCGCCCGACTGGGCGGTGGCCCGGTCGGACCTGGTCGATTGGGCGACGCTGAGCGACTGTTCGATGGTGGACTTGATCCGCTCCTGCGACGTGCTGTTGACCAAGCCGGGCTATGGCGCCTTCACCGAGGCGGCCTGCAACGGCACGCGAGTGCTCTACGTCGAGCGCGACGACTGGCCGGAGGAACCATGGCTCAGCCATTGGCTGATGGCGCACGGCAACGGGGTCAAGATCGGTCGCCGGCGACTGACGAGCGGTGAGGTGGCGGAACCGCTGCGCGCGTTGCTGGCGCAACCGGCCAAACCACCCGTGGCTCCAACCGGCGCGGCCGAGGCCGCCATGTGGTTGGAGCGGATGTTGGGCTACGGTTCGGCGTCCGGTCAGCCTCCGGACTCCCGTCGTTAATTCAACCGCTGGTGGAACGCCTGGCGGATGGCGCGCAGGCTGGCCGCCGCGCCGGCGGCCAGCTTGTACTCCACGAACCGGGTGACGTTCGTATCGGCGGGGTTGATCTCCACGGTGGGGATACCCATTTGGCTGGCCTGCGCCACCGGGCCGGCGATGTAGGGAAACACGCTGGTGGTGCCGATGCTGAACACCAGGTCGAAGCCCTGATCCAGCTCCCGGTACAGATGCTGGATGGCATGAGACGGCAGCACCTCGCCGAACAGCACCACCCGCGGCCGCACCAGGGCGTGGCAGCGCGGGCAGGCGGGCGGCAGGTTCAAGTCGCTATAATCCGGTACCGTGGCTCCGTAATCGCAGCGGGTACAGTGGATATCGTGGATGTCGCCGTGCATTTCGATCAGGTTGCGGCTGCCGGCGTCGCGGTGGAACCCATCGATGTTCTGGGTCAGGACGCAGACTTCGAAGTGATCCTGCCATTCAGCGATGATGGCGTGAGCATCGTTGAAACGGGCGCCCCGGCAGGCATGCTCGATCTGATGCAAGTATTTCCAGGTGATGGCCGGATTGGCTTCCAGCATCGAGCCCGACAGAGCGGTTTCGATGGAGAAACTATCCTCGGTCGTCTGGTCGTTGTACAAGCCGCCGATCCCGCGATAGGTCGGCAGGCCGGAGTCGGCGGAAATGCCCGCGCCGGTCACGAACAGCACCCGGCGGGCGCGACGCAGTTCCTCGGCGATACGGGCGACGATGGCGGGATTAGGATCATTCATGGCGCGGCCTCGCTGGGACGATTAGGGAGTTCGAATGAGAATTCTAATGCTTTCGGACGTGTATTTTCCGCGCGTGAACGGCGTATCCACTTCGATTCAGACTTTTCGACATGAATTTCGGCGCTTGGGTCACCACATTCAGGTGGTCGCCCCCGATTACGGGCAGGCGACCCCCGATGAGGACGGCATCAGCCGGGTAGGGTCGCGCCGGGTGTTGTTCGATCCGGAGGATCGGATGATGCGCCCCCGAGCCCTGTCCCGGCGGTTGGCGGCGTTGAACGGACGGGATTTTGACCTGGTGCATATCCAGACGCCCTTCGTCGCCCACTATGCGGGGCTGCGGCTGGCGCGGTGCTGGGGTGTGCCCTGCGTCGAGACCTATCACACCTTTTTCGAGGAATACCTGTTCCATTACCTGCCGGTGCTGCCGAAAAACGCCTGGCGCGCGGTCGCCCGACTGCTTTCGCGCCGCCAGTGCAATCACCTGGATGGATTGGTGGTGCCTTCGCAAGCGATGCGCCAGATCCTGGTCGGGTACGGCGTGCGAACGCCGATGCGGGTGATCCCGACCGGGATGCCCGGCGAAGCTTTCCAGGAGGGCGATGGTGCCGCGTTTCGCGCCCGCCTCGGTATCGCCGCCGGCCAGCCGACCCTGGTGTTCGTGGGCCGGGTGGCGTTCGAGAAAAACATCGAATTTCTGCTGCGCGTGGTCCGGGAAATACAACAGACCACCCATCCCGATGTCGTGCTGATCATCGCCGGCGAGGGTCCAGCGGAGGGACGGTTGCGCCGATTGAGCGCCAAGCTCGGGCTGGACGCCCATCTGCGTTTCACCGGCTATTTGAACCGGGGAAGCGAACTGAACAGCGGCTATCAAGCCGGCGACGCCTTCATCTTCGCCTCGCGCACCGAAACCCAGGGACTGGTCTTGCTCGAGGCGATGAGTCTGGGGGTGCCAGTGGTGTCCACGGCGGTGATGGGCACGTGCGATATCCTGGCGGCGGGACGGGGTGCGCTGGTGGCCGAAGAGGACGTGGCGCGGTTCGCCGCTCAGGTCCGCCGGGTGCTGGATGACCCCGAACTGCGCCAACGGTTGGGCGCGGAGGGGCGGGCTTACGCGCGGCAATGGACGGCGGAAGGCCCGACCCAAAAACTCCTGGCCTTCTACGAGGAGCTGCAATCCGGCCGACCTTCGCCGCCTTCCTCCATCGCCGAAGGACCCTGCCATCACGCCACCGGTAACAGTTCGGAAAAATCGTGAATGGCCGGAAACTCGCCCGGCGGTCGGGGCGGATGAGTGGAATCCGGCCGTGCCGCCCACACCGGATAGCCGACGCCATAGGCCCGCGCCGCGTGCAGAATCCCCGGATGATCGTCCACCAGCAGGGTCGTCGCCGGTTCGAACGGCTCCCGCTCCTGGAGACGCGGCCAGAATTCCGGCTGCTCCTTCACCAGCCCCAGTTCGTGCGCGCTGATGATGGCGTCGAAATGACCGGACAGTCGGGTTTTTTCCATTTTCAGGGCCAGACTGTGCGGATGGGCGTTGGTCACCATCACCACTCGCTTGCCGGCGGCGCGCACGGCGTCCAAAAACTCCAGAACGTGGGGATGCACGGCGATCAGGTGGGCGATTTCCCGCTTGAGGGTCACGATGTCCAGCGCCAGTTCCCGGCTCCAGTAATCCAGGCAGTACCAGGCCAGCGTGCCCTCCACCACCCGGGTGCGAGCCGTCACCTCGACGCGGGCTCGGGCGAGCGACAGGCCGTGGCGCTCGGCGTAACGCGCCGGGACCAGTTCCCGCCAGAAGTGGTTGTCGAACCGTAAATCCAGCAGCGTACCGTCCATATCGAGCAGCACGGTGTGAATTCGGGACCAGGGTAATCGCGCGGTCATGGTCGAGCGCTCCGCCGGCAACCGGCTTGGGCCGGGATTGTGTAGAATGATCGGGAGATCGCGACGCATTCGCTCACGCCACCCGATCCGCGAGGTCCCCGCGTCATGTCCGTCGTCCCCCCCCTTGATCTAGCCGCCCTGGTCGATCCGGTTCAGGCGATCGCCCGGGAGGCGGGACGGCGCATTCTGGACATCTACGCCGGTGCCTTCAGCGTCGCCGAAAAAGCCGATCAGAGTCCGGTCACCGAAGCTGATCTCGCCGCGCATGGCTGTATTCTACGCGGTCTGACGGCATTGACTCCCGGCATTCCGATTCTGTCCGAGGAAGCGCCGGATTTCAGCTTCGCCGAACGCAGCCGCTGGGAATGGCTGTGGCTGGTGGACCCGCTGGACGGCACCCGCGAATTCATCAAGCGCAGCGATCAGTTCACGGTCAATATCGCCCTGATCCACCGCCACGAGGCCGTACTCGGGCTGATTCTGCCACCGGTTTACGGCGCGTGCTATTACGCCTGGCGCGGCGGCGGCGCCTGGCGACAACCGGACGGCCAGGCGGCCCAGCGCATCCGCGCGGCGCGGGTCTGCCACTATCCGGTGCGGGTCATCAGCAGTCAAAGTTCCTACCGCACGCGCCGCTTGCAGGATTATCTGGGCCTGATCGGCCCGCACCGGCATATCGCCTTGGGCGGCGCCCTGAAATCCTGCCGGATCGCCGAAGGTGCCGCCGATCTTTATCCACGCTTCGGTCCGACCGGCGAATGGGACACCGCCGCCGCCCAGATCATCGTGGAGGAAGCTGACGGCTATCTGACCGACCTGCAATTTCGGCCGCTGCGCTACAACGCCCGGCCGATTCTGATCAACCCGGATTTCCTGGCGTTCGGCGACGCCACCCGCGACTGGTCGCTCTATCTGCCGCATCTCTCGCACCCGCGCGGGCGGTCGTTGTTCCTGCCCAGCCATTAAACTCGCCTTCGAGCCCCGCCATGCCCTACGAACGCTACCGCCAAGATTTGCAACGGGAAGGCTTCCGGCACGATCCCGCCCAGGAACGCGCCATCCTGCATTTACAACAGATTTACGATCAACTCATGGCCCAGCCGGAGCCGGTCGGCACCCGGAAATCGTCGGGGCTGCTGGCGCGGCTGGCGCGCCGCGACCCGCCGCCCGCCGGTCCGCCGCCCGTGCGCGGGCTGTATCTGTGGGGCGAGGTCGGGCGCGGCAAGACCTATCTGGTGGATACCTTCGTCGATGCCCTGCCGCTGGAACGCAAGCTGCGCATTCATTTCCACAGCTTCATGCGCACGGTGCATCAGGAGTTGAGAGCCCTGCAAAGCCAGCAGGAACCGCTGCGGGTCGTGGCCGGCCGCTTCGCCGACCAGGCGCGGGTGATCTGTCTGGACGAGTTTTTCGTCGCCGACATCACCGACGCCATGCTGTTGTACGGCCTCCTGAAAGAACTGTTCGCCCGCGGCGTGACCCTGGTCACCACGTCCAATGTTCCACCGGACGAGCTGTACAAGAACGGCTTGCAGCGCGCCCGCTTCCTGCCGGCCATCGAGTTGCTCAAACAACATCTGGACATCATGAATCTGGACGGAGAGGTGGATTACCGGTTGCGCTATCTGGAGAAGGCGGAGATCTATCACTCGCCGCTGGACGACCGGGCCGAACAGATTCTCAACGAAGTCTTCGACAACCTCGCGCCCGAACCGGGCCATCGCGGCGGCGACGTGGAATTCGAGGGTCGCTTCATTCCCACCCGGCGCGAGGCCGACGGTATCGTCTGGTTCAATTTCCGGGCGATCTGCGACGGGCCGCGCGGCACCGCCGATTACATCGAAATCGCTCGCTGCTATCACACCGTGCTGATTTCCAACGTGCCGGTGATGGACTGGCAGATGGAAAACCAGGCGCGACGCTTCGTCAATCTGGTGGATGAGTTCTACGACCGCAGCGTCAAGCTGATCCTGTCCGCCGCCGTTCCGCCAATGGAGTTGTACCAGGGCGAGAAACTGAAGTTCGAGTTTCAGCGCACCGTCAGCCGCCTTCAGGAAATGCAATCGCACGAGTATTTGGAACGGCCGCACGTGCCGTAGGCGTCATGGCCTCGACTCTTGTTAGCGCCTTGAGACTTCACACCACCCGCACCGGCGCGCCGTCCAGCCAGGACTGGATGTTCTCCGCCAGTTGCCCGACCAGTCGCTGGCGGGATTCGCGGCTGCCCCAAGCGCAATGGGGGGTGACGATCAGATGGGGAATGTCCGACGCCAGCAGCGGATTGCCGGCGACCGGCGGCTCCAGGCTCAGCACGTCCACCCCCGCTCCGCCGAGCGCGCCCCGGCGGAGCGCGTCGGCCAGCAGCGCCTCATCCACCAGCCCGCCGCGAGCGGTGTTGATCAGAATGGCGTCGCGGCGCATCAGCGCCAGTTCCCAGGCGCCGATCAGGCCCCGGGTTTCCGGGGTCAGGGGGCAATGCAGGCTGAGCACGTCCACTTGGGGCAGCAGGACCGGCAACGGTACGCGATCCTCCGTGGCGTCCACCGTACCGGGACGCTCGGCGACCAGCACCCGCATGCCGAACGCTTCGGCGATCCGCGCCACGCCTTGGCCCAGTTTGCCGTAACCGATGATGCCCAGCGTCTTGCCGGCCAGTTCGCGAATGGGGAAGTCCAGCACACAGAACTGGCTGGCCTGTTGCCAGCGCCCGGCGCGCACCGCCTGTTGATAGTCCGGCCAGCGGGTGTAGAGCGCCAGCAGCAGGGCGAAGACGTGCTGGACCACCGCCGCCGTACCGTAGCCCCGACAGTTGCAGACGGTGATCCCTTGCGCCGCGGCCGCCGGCAGATCCACGTTGTTGACGCCGGTGGCGGCGACCCCGATCAGCTTCAGGCGTGGTGCCTGGCGAAGCGTGGCGGCATCCAGCGCCACCTTGTTGCTGATCACCACGTCGGCGTCTTCGATCCGCGCGGCGACCTCGGCGGACGCGGTCGAGGGGTAATAACGCCAGTTCGGCAGCACGCGGTCGAGACCGCTGAAGTCGAGATCGTTACAGTCCAGTGAGTCGCGATCGAGAAAGACACCGAGCATGGCGAGAGAACCTCCAACATCGGAATTAACCACCGGGCGGCACCTGGAGCCAAAAAGTCACCGGGCCATCATTGATCAACTCGACCCGCATGTGCGCGCCAAAACGACCGGTGGCGACGCGCGGGTGCTGTTGCCGGGCGCGCGCCGCCAAATAGTCAAAAAATCGTTCGCCCGCGGCCGGCGGCGCGGCCGGGGTAAAACTGGGGCGCATTCCCTTGCGGGTATCGGCCGCCAAGGTAAATTGCGGGACCAGCAACAACCCGCCGTCGCTATCGCGAACGCTTAGATTCATCTTGCCCTCGGCGTCGGCGAACACCCGATAGCCCAGCAATCGTTCCAGCAACCGGTCGGCCTGCGCCTCGGCATCGCCGCGCTCCACGCCGACCAGCACCAACAGACCGGGGCCGATCTCGCCCACCGTATCCCCGCCGACCTCGACCCGCGCCATGCTGACCCGTTGCAGCAAACCGATCATCCCAACCGATCCGCAAAACTCTGCGTCGCGGTGACCAGCGCATCCATGATGCCCGGCTCGCTGGCGGCGTGGCCGGCGACGCCGATGAGCCGCAAGTCCGCTTCCGGCCAGACCCGGTGCAGCGCCCAGGCGTTATCCACCGGGCAGACCACGTCGTAGCGACCGTGGACGATGACCCCGGGAATGTCGCGCAGCCGATGTGCGTCGCGCAGTAATTGGTCGGGTTCCATGAAACAATGATTGACGAAATAGTGGCATTCGATGCGCGCCAGACTCAAAGCCCGGCGGGCTTCGCCAAAATGCTCGATGAGCTGGGGATTGCTCTCCAGCGTCAGGGTGGAACCCTCCCACACCGACCACGCCTTGGCCGCCCGCAACCGTTCCAGTTCGTTGGCGCCGGTCAAGCGCCGATGGTAAGCGTGGAGCAGGTCGTTCCGTTCCGCCGCCGGGATCGGGGCGAGGAAGTGCTCCCACAGATCGGGAAACAACCGGCTGGCACCGTCCTGATAGAACCAATGAATATCCCGGTCCCGGCACAAAAAAACGCCGCGCAGAATCAAGCCCAGCACCCGCTCGGGATGGGTCTCGGCGTAGGCCAGCGCCAGAGTCGAACCCCAGGAACCGCCGAACACCACCCAGCGCTCGATCCCCAGTTGGACCCGCAGCGTCTCGATGTCCGCCACCAGATGCCAGGTGGTGTTGTCGGTTAGTTCAGCGTGCGGGGTGGACTGACCGCAACCCCGCTGGTCGAATAACACGATGCGATAGCGCAGGGGATCGAAGAACCGTCGATGCAGCGGCTCGCAACCGGCGCCGGGACCGCCGTGCAGGAACAGGACCGGCAGACCATCGGGAGTGCCGCACTCCTCGACGTGCAGCGTATGCAATGGGTCCACGGCCAAATGCTGGGTCGCGTAGGGCCGGATATCGGGAAAGAGAGCGCGCATTAAAGACTCCAAGGTTCGGAGACGGATGATGGAGAGTGTATCAAACCGCCTTTCGCCTTTCGCCTTTCGCCGTCACAGGATGTAATCCACCACGGCGTCCAGATCGTCGAAGACCCGACCGCCCTGGGGTTCGACCTTGGTCTCGTCGCCGCAGCGATATTTACCGGTTCTTACCAGCGCGCCCTGCAAGCCCGCGGCCAGCGCGCCGCAGATATCCATTTCAGCGTCGTCTCCGACCATGACCACGTCTTGCGGTGGCAGGTCGAGACTGTGGACCGCCGCATGGAAGAAGTCGGCGGCTGGCTTGCCCAGCACCACCGCTTCCAGTTCGGCGGCATATTCCAGGGCGGCCATAAAGGGACCGACATCCAGGCTCAGATCATCGTCTTCGCGAAAATAGCGGTTGGAACCCATCGCCAGCAGCGGTAGACCCTCCAGCAGCAGCCGAAAGCAGCGGTTGAGCGCCTCATAGCCGAACGCCGAGCCGGCGTCGCCCAGCAGCACCGCGCCGGGCGT
Source organism: Candidatus Competibacteraceae bacterium (assembly GCA_007695245.1). Lineage (GTDB taxonomy): Bacteria > Pseudomonadota > Gammaproteobacteria > Competibacterales > Competibacteraceae > REEE01. The sequence continues at coordinate 52,755 of REEE01000188.1, forward strand.
CGGTCCGGTCAGATCGGCGAATTCGCTCTGGATGTGGGGGTGAACCAGCAGATGCGGCGTCAGATGCCGGCTGATGAGATACTGGCGGGCCGCGACCACCGGCGTAAACAGATGCTGGATCGACACCTCCAGGCCCATGTGCGCCAGCCGCTGGATGATCGCCGCGCGGGTCGCACGGGTGCTGTTGGTGACATAGCGGACCGGGATGCCGGCCGCGCGCAGGCTCAGCAAAGCTTCGCGAGCGCCAGGCAAGGGAAAGTCGCCGACGTATAACACGCCTTCCAGATCGAGTAGAACACCTTGAATCATGCTTTCCCACCGGGCCGGACTCAGGATCGCGCCGCAGCGCGGGCCATCACCGGCGCGCGCGGCGGCGGATGGCTACCAATAGGAGTGAGTATAGAAGGCGCTTTGACAAAATCAGGGCGCGATGACCGCTATGGGCTAAAGCGACGAACGCGCTGGACGGGCCGGGCGTGCGAGTCACGCGGTCGCGCCCAGCGCCAGCGCCCGTTCCCGGCGAGCGATGCGTTCGGCGGCGATGGCTTCTGGATCGTAACCCGCGGTGAATTCCGGCCAGCCGGCGGCATGGTTGCCAATCAGATCGACCAGCGCTTCGATGTGGGCTGGAGCCTCGTTCAAGGCCGGCAGGTAACGGTACCGGGCACCGCCGGCGTCCAGAAAGACCTCGCGGTTTTCAAGCGCGATTTCCTCCAGGGTTTCCAGGCAGTCGGCGGCGAAGCCAGGGCAGACCACATCCACGCTTCGCACCCCGGCGCGCGCCCAGTCGGCCAACAAGACGCTGGTGTAGGGTTTTAGCCATTCGGCGCGGCCGAAACGGGACTGAAACGCCACCGCCCACCGGTCGGCGGGCAGGCCCAGGCGCTCGGCGACCAATCGGGCGGTTTTGTGACACTCACAATGATAGGGATCGCCGGCCAGCAGGTTACGCTCGGGCAGACCGTGGAAGGAAAAGAGCAGCCGCTCGCCGGGGTGGTCGGCGCGGGCCGCGTGGATGCTGGCCGCCAGCGCGTCCAGGTAGCCGGGATCGTCGTGATAGTGGGTGATCAGCCGCAGTTCCGGCAACCAGCGCCAGCGTCGCAGCTCGGCGGCGACCGCGTCGAAGGTCGAGGCGGTCGTGGTGGCCGAGTATTGCGGGTAGAGCGGCAAAACCAGCAGGCGGCGGACGCCGGCGGCCCGCAGTTCGGCGAGGGCGGAAGGAATGGAGGGGTTGCCGTAGCGCATCCCGACCGCCACCCGCACCGGACCGGGAACGCGCTCCGCCAGGGTCGCCGCCACCGCCGCCGCCTGCCGGCGGCTGATGGCCAGCAGCGGCGAGCCTTCGGGCGTCCAGATGACTTGGTATTTACGCGCCGACTGGGCGGGCCGAACCCGGAGAATGATCCCGTGCAGGATCAGCCACCACAGCAGGCGGGGGATTTCCACCACCCGTGGATCCCAGAGGAATTCGGCCAGATAACGGCGCACCGCGGCGGGCGTGGGCGCGTCCGGGGTACCGAGATTGGTCAGGAGTACGCCGACGCCGTCGGGTTGGTCGTGGCTGAAAGCCGGGGGAGCGCTGAGTTTCATGGGAGGTTCGATTCCATAAATATTTAGACTTCACCGATGTTGGCGGGCATGGCTGACGTTTCTCCGTTGGATAATGATTGCTTCAAGACTCGTTAGGCACTTTCGCGCCAGGTGGATGATCGGGATTCGGTTCGTCGGCATCGCGAATCAGCGTCAGGTTGCGGGGATTGGCGAGTTCGTAGCGCTGGCCCACGGGAAAAAGATCGCCATCCAGGCTGATCGGAATCCGGTCGCGGAAAGCTTGAATCACCGTATCGAACATCGATTGTTCGAATTTGACGCTGACACGGCGCGAGCGGTTGTCGAGTAGCAATTGCAGGGTAGCGCGGCCGTCGAACTGCTCGGGTTCGCGATCCAGGCGGATGACCCAGCCGGTCAGCGCACAATCCAGGCGCGGTTCGTTGCGCCGAAACTCGCGGGCGGCTTCTTCCAGCAAGCGGCCCGTTTCCCGGCTGAAGAAACGCCGAAGATTGGGGCGACCGGCTGGCCGGACCCGCGCCCAACCAAGTTCGAGCCGGATGCCGTGGCATTGCTGCGCCAACCGCGCCACGGCTTCGCAGAGGTTGGCGCTGATTCCCTGGGACACTCGGGTTTCAAAGGCGGCGAAGTCGTCGCTGGCGGCGGCGTCGTTCGCGGCCTGTTCCAGAGCATCCAGCGCCTCGGCCAGCCGATAGGTGACTTGGCGGGCGAAGGGTTCATCCTCCAGCAGGGATTGCTGGGTATGTCTACGCAGGATCGGAGCCACGGGCGAGAGCAGGGTGATGACGTAGCTGCCGACTTCGGACGGGCCGAGCCGGACCGCTTCCAGATACTGCACGGCTTCAGTCACTTTTCCGGCGTGATAGAACGGCCGGGGCTGGACCGCCGCGCAAGCCGCTGCCAGCAGCAGGTTTTCGGCTTCCTGATGCAGCAGAACGCCCTCCTGAAGCGCAATCGTGCCGTCGGCGGCGTGGGGAGCCGCCACGCGCAGCACGTCGGCGCCGGCGGCGAGCAAGTCGCGATAGATCAGCAGTTCGGAGCGGTCCTCGACTTGCGCCAGGGTGCGCAACGCTTCGGCCATGCGCTCGGGGTAATCGGCCACGTCTTCCCGGCTCGGCAGCAGAATTTCCCAGGTCCGGTGGGCGGCGTCCTGTTGGGTGTGGACGGTCGCCTTGTTGCCGATCCGGCCGGCTTCAGTCCACTGCTGGCCGGCCAGGTAGGCGCGGACATCCAGGTGGGAGAGGTGCCGGAAGAGCGCCGGATCGCGGATTTGCACGTTCATAACGCTTCCCCTCGTTCCGTTCGCGTCATCAGGGTGTGGATCGCTTCACTGTCGAATCGCTGCTGGCGCGGCAGGTGGACGGTCACGGTGGTGGTGTTTTCGGTATCGGATTGGCCCGCCAGCGACAGCCAGTAACCGCAGTGGCGCAGGCAAAGTTGGTCTTCGGAATGATGGAGCCAGTCCTCCGGCTGTTCGGGCATCAGGACGACGATCAACAGGCGGGGAACGATGACCTCGGCCCGCAGATCGTTGTAGTTTTTGACAGGCAGCGGGAAAGCCAAGTGGTGTTCCTGAAGCAGTTCGCGCGAACTGGCCTTGGCCTGAAATTCGATGCGGGGGCGCCGCCCGGCCTGCCCGATCAACATGCCGTCCACGCTGTCGTCATCCACCACTGGTTCGCAAACTTGGTAACCGGCGCGAGCCGCAACGGCGCTGATGTACGCCAGCGAGAAACGGGCTTTGCGTTGGTTGAGTTCCATGCGTTCTCCTATGCCGGTTATGACGCTGGCCCTGCTGGGGCATCAAGGCTGTAGAGCGCCACGATCCGGCTAATCCCGCCCTTCGATCACGCGCACGACCTCCAGCTTTTGCAGGTCAGCGAGCATTTCCTGAATGGGATGGCTGAGAGTGAAGATAACGGTGGCGGCTCCAGGTCTGCTGCTGAAATAATCGGTTTTCGATATAATGGGTTGGCCGGTTCAACGCCCGCTTGCGCGAAAGCACTTCATACACCCGTTGTGGCGGACCGATATACGGTTTCAAATCAGCCACCGTCAGGCCCTGCTGCTCCATTCTAAATTTGATCGCCTCAATCGGGTCGGGCGGCAGTACCGGATGATGTTGCGCCTCATACACTTGCACCAGCGTGGCCAGCACATCCAGGCGGTCGCCTTCAGGGGTGCCAGGCATCGGATCATCAACCATCAGCAAGGCGATCTCTTCAAGCGCCGCCTCGTAATCAGCCTCGGTACGGATTGGACGAATATCCATTGTCATCAGATTTTCCGCGAGAGACCCCCACGGTTTCGGTCTCTCTGGCCAGCGCGATCCCGGTCATTTGACTCCCCGGATCGAGTTTGATCTTGAGCGGCTGTAAGACGGAATCGCACACTTCACGATCCACCAGTCGAATGGCAAACGGCATCCGCCGATGCACGCGGGCGCGACCTCTCGCCAGTAACTTCCTGGCACGCTTTTCACTACACGGCATCAGGGTTTTTTTGTGTCGATCCAATACAAAAACAGGCATTTTGCATTCTCCACAATGAGCTTACGCGCCTGGTGACAGAGCCTGACGGCTCGCTCCCCTCGACAAGGTTGCGTACCGGCATCGCGTCCCGATCCGTTTCGTGCTGACCCCTGAGCGTGTCTGCAACCGGGACTTCGAGTGGCCGGGATTGAGGAAGCGTCCCGGCGTCGGTCTTGAACCTCTACGCAACGGAGCCCGATGTTCTGGGCTGAGTCTGGTCAACCTGGACTTGTGGTTTTAGCCACCACAAGCCTCGCCCTTCAGGGCGGGGTAGTTGACGAACACAATCCTCAAGCAGCCTTTCTGAAAGACGCTACAGCAACGCCAATTCCATCTTGATAAGCCTGTTCGGCTTGTTTGAGCGCCAGTGATGTTACTTCTTCGCTATGATAAATTTCTCCACACACCTCGCAAATTTCAGCAGGAACCTTCTGAATAACGATAGTCATTCCTGGGTATCCACTTAAGCCGGGACAGTTAGTAATTTCAATGGGTTAAATTTTGCCGG
>REEE01000024.1 GCA_007695245.1 Candidatus Competibacteraceae bacterium
CGCACGACCTCGGTCCGTGCGTCGAGCAGTTGCGGATCGCTGCCGACATTGAACGTCCGCCAAGTACCCAGGCCGATGACCGGCAGTTGTCCGCCACCGGGGATGGACTTGCGGAGCAGGGCGCCGGAGCGGGCAAGAGACCGATGCGGCGTCAACCAGGCAGCGGCGATGCCGGCACCGAGGATTTTCAAGGCGGTTCGGCGCGAGTGGCGATGACTCATGACGACCTCGTTCGGAAAAGCTCGGGTTTGACGGCCACCGTAGCAAGAATCAGCGTGAAGGCGGAGAGCACGAAAACCTTGTTGACGAACCAGTTGGTCCTCCAGAGGGTCCAGTCCGGCTCGGCCAGAAAGAGGGTGAACAGGGTCAGGATGATGACGATCTCGATGACCGACATGCTAGCGGCCAGCCAGCGCGTGTACCAGGGCTGAACCAGCAGCGCCCAGCCCAGCCAGACATGCGCGACCGGCCACAAGTCCCAGAAGATGTGCGTAGTCCAGGCCTCGTCCGCGAACAGGGCGAAAGCGATCGGAAAGACGTACTTGATGAATACCGACCAGGCGGCCAACACAAAAAGCAGGTGGGCGAGGAAGGTGATCCAGCCGGAATAGGGAGCTTGCGATCGGGATCGAGTCATGTCGGGTCTGAGATTTTGGGCCGGGACCACGGTCGCTGACCGGGCTCGCGGACGGTGACGCCATAGCGGCTTAGCGCGGTCTCCAGCGACCTGTCGCCGTCGATTCGACGTTCGGTCCCGTGCCAGCGGCCGGCATGGCTGGTGTCACCCACATTATGCCGCACATGATGAGACACATGAGACATCCACTTTGTTGCTGTTCGAGGTTGCTGTTCGAGTGGCAGGTCGCGTAGAACCGCCGAGTTTCACCAGCCGATCGTCATCACAGGTAAACGGAACACGGCAGTATTTGTAGAGGACTGAAATCGAAAACGGTCAGGACTGCAATCAGCGCGATTTCAGGACCGAATTAGATGCAACCATCGGCACCGTCAGGACCCCATTATCTGCAACTGAGACTGCAATCATCGCCGTAGGACTGAATTCATCGAGTCCGGGACCGAATTATTTGCAACTGAACGAGCGTCGTTGTTGGACACATTCGTCGCTGTTCCTGATGGGTATACCCCAGCGAAGCGGCGAAAATGAGACGATTGAGGTGTTTCATTGGGGTGTTTTCGACCCATTTGAGACGCCACCGTGTCAGGGTTTAGACCCTAATGAGACAAAAAAACACTCGATCGGTGAGTTGCAAATAATGTGGTCCTGAGCCGGATGATTTCAGTCCCGCCCAGATCATTGCAGTCTCAGTTGCAGTTAATTCGGTCCTGTCCCTGGCTACAGTTGCAAATAATGTGGTCCCAAAACGGCGCTGATTGCAGACCTAGCGATTTTTGATTTCAGTCCTCTACATCTAGTGGATTACCGCAAAAATTCTGATAGGTGGCACTAGGCGCACCTGGCTCCCACGCTCCGGCGTGGGAGCCCGTTCAGATGCTCCAACCTCTCGATTTTACTGGGATCATTCAAGCAGCTGGAGCGGCGGTCGGCATTCCCACGCCGGAGCGTGGGAACGAGAACCTGTCAAAACTTTTGCAACAGCCCACTAGGGACAAGGAGGAAGGAGGAAGTAAGTTGCTCCGTTGGCAGATACCTTCCTCGGCAGCTTTCGGTCGAGCTGCGGCCATTTGCCCTGTAGTTGCCAGTGGCAGGTCTTGGCCGGCAGCCGTCACTGGGACGAAGACGATGAGTTTCCGCTCATGGAACATAACTGCTGCTCGACGCCAGGCAATGAGTGTCGGCGATGGGATCAAATGCTGACACACGCTCCGCCCGATTGGAAGAAAACGTCAGCCGCCAGACTTTGCCCGAGATACTAACGCAGGCACCCGTCCTGCCTCGATTCTCCCCGGCCCGTGTCGTTGAGTATTGCGGCCATCATGCGAACCTGGCTTGGTTGATCCCGCGACGTTCCCGGTACCTTACCCTCCCCGCCGCGCGCTGCATACCTCCCCATCACCCCTCCTCATCGATCACGAGACTGATCGGATAGTGGTCGCTGAAGCCGGCCAAGTTCGCGCTGGCACCGCGCCCGAAGCGGATGGGGGCGGGATAGGTGCCCCCGCTGACCATCTCGGGGAAGCGCTCGACGCGGACGCTGGCACGTAGCGCGGTCAGGCCCGAGGCGCCGGTCACCAGCCCCCGGCTGATCAGGAACTGGTCCAGGACGTTGGCGGTGTTGCTGTAGTAGTGGGTGCCCAGGGCCTCGCCGAGTGTCGGCCACATCAGGTTCAGCAGGCGCCCGGTTTGGGCGAGCCTCACCTTGGCCTCCTGGCGTTCGCTGAGGGCGTAGCGGGTGAGTGAGTCGTCGCAGGGCTCGTCGTTGAAGTCGCCCATCACGAGGACGGCGACGTCGCGGCCGTGGATCTCGCGGATGCGTTCATGGAAATAGGCCAGCGTCTCGCCGGCCATCGCCCGGTAGGCCGCCGACTCGGCCTGGCCGCCGCGTCGTGAGGGCCAGTGGTTGCCGATCACGACCAGCAGCCGGCCGGCGGGACGGGTGCGCAGGTTGATCTGGAAGATATCGCGTGTCGCCGTGCGACGCATCACGAAGTGCGAGAATAGCTCGTCGTCGGGCAGCGTGTAGCGCGCGCCGTCGTAGAGGAAGGCGACGTCTATGCCACGGCGGTCGCGGGCGTCGGCATGGGCGATGCGGTAATCCCGCCCGAGGGGCGCGAGCGCGTCGCACAAGGCCTCGAGGACATGCCGGTTCTCAATCTCGCACAGGCCGAGCAGGTCCGGCCCGGCGGCGCCGCTGAGTTGGCCGATGATCCGCGCAAGCTGGTCGAGCTTGGCGTCGAGCTGCGCTTGGGTCCAGCCGGTCAGTTCGCGGCCGAGCGTGCGTTGCAGCTTCTCCGAGCGGCGCGGGGAATCCTCGACGTCGAACAGGTTCTCTACATTCCAGAAGGCGATGTGGTGCTCGGGCATCGCGGGGTCCTCCTCGGTTCAGGGTCCAGAAGCAGGCCGATCCGCCGGGTCGTACCCTTCGGCCGCCGCGTTTTGATCGGGACGCCGGGTCGCCTTCCTTCAAACTAAGGTGTCCGGTTTCAGTGGAATCCCCAGCGGCACAATACCGGCAATCCGACAAAAAAGGCAAGTCCCCGCCTTCGAGACTGAACATTTAACTGTACATTTGATTGTGTAAGTGCTCATCCCAGCGACACTGAGGTGTCTGGGAGAATCGACGATGAGCGTACCCTTTGGGGTTTTTGGAGCAACGGAACAGGAAATACGTTTAAGCTTAAAGAGGCCACGGGATACTTTTATCAATCAATTACTTA
>REEE01000240.1 GCA_007695245.1 Candidatus Competibacteraceae bacterium
CTGCCGAACCGTTCCCCTCCGCCTCTCCGGTCTCCGTTAAACTCACTCCATAGTCCAACTCAGAACTGATAGGTGTTAAGGGGTGGGTTCAGGTAACGTGTCAGGAATCCGACGATTGCCTCTATAATGCAGTTTTTCTGTTGCGAAAGCCGGCATGGAACTGATTCGCGGTCAACACAATCTCCGTCCTCACCATCGCGGTTGCGTCGCCACCATCGGCAACTTCGATGGCGTGCATCTCGGGCATCGCATGATTTTTGATCAGTTGGCCGAGCAGGCGGCGCGGCTGCGCCGGCCCCGGTTGGCGATCACCTTCGAGCCTCAGCCGCAGGAATTCTTCGCGGGTCCCAAGGCCCCACCGGCCCGCCTGATGCGCTTGCGGGAAAAGCTGTTGGCGCTGGATGGGCTGGGCATCGAGCGGGTGCTGTGCCTGAAATTCAGCCACTCCCTGGCGGCGATGCCGGCGTCGGCGTTCATCGAGGACCTGCTCGTCGAGCGCCTGGACATCCGTTATCTGGTGGTCGGCGATGATTTCCGGTTCGGCCACCGCCGCGCCGGCGACTTCGCCATGCTGATCGAGGCCGGCCAGCGGCACGGCTTCGCGGTCGCCGACACCCATAGCCATATCCTGGACGGCGAGCGGGTCAGCAGCACCCGGGTCCGAGAAGCGCTCGGCCAAGGGGATCTGGAGCTGGCGGCCCGATTGCTCGGCCGGTCCTACGACATGTGCGGACGGGTGGCGTATGGCGATCAGATCGGCCGCACCCTCGGCTTTCCAACCGCCAACATTCACCTGCTGCGCCGCGTCACCCCGGTGTATGGGGTCTACGCGGTGATGATGAGCGGCCCCGGCTTACAGCTCTGGCCCGGCGTCGCCAACATCGGCCATCGTCCCACCGTCCGAGGAACCCGCGCGCAACTGGAAGTCCATCTGCTGGATTTTCAGGGCGATCTTTACGGCCAGCAGGTCAAGGTCGATTTTCTGCATTATCTGCGTCCGGAACAGCGCTTCGAATCACTGGACGGCCTGCGGCGGCAGATCAAGCGGGACGAACAAGTCGCCCGGGCCTATTTCGCGGCGCGAGGCATTCGAATCCCCCCACCCCCCTCTCTGCTCCCACAAGGAGAGGAGAATTCCTTTCTCCCCGCGCCGCTCCCACAAGGAGACGGGCGTTCTTGCACTGGTTTTTAGAGGTTCGCCGTGGCCGATTACAAAGATACTCTCAACCTACCCCAGACCGCCTTCCCCATGAAGGCCGATCTCGCCAAGCGCGAGCCGGAGGTGCTGCACCGCTGGCGGGAACTGGACCTGTACCATCGCCAGCGCGCCGAACGCGCCGGCCGGCCCCGGTTCGTGCTGCACGACGGCCCCCCCTACGCCAACGGGGTCATTCATATCGGCCACGCCGTCAACAAGGTGCTCAAGGATATCATCGTCAAATCCAAGACCCTGAGCGGCTTCGATGCGCCCTACGTGCCCGGTTGGGACTGTCACGGGCTGCCCATCGAACAGGTGGTCGAAAAGAAACTGGGCAAGGTCGGAGTCAAGGTCGACGCCCGCACGTTCCGCGACGCCTGCCGGGCCTTCGCCGCCGAACAGGTCGCCAGTCAAAGCGCGGATTTCCAGCGCCTGGGCGTGTTGGGCGACTGGGAACATCCGTATCTGACCATGGACTACCGCACCGAGGCCGACATCGTGCGCGCGCTGGCGCGAATCGTCGCCAACGGCCATCTGTACCGCGGCTCCAAGCCGGTGTACTGGTGTACCGACTGCGGTTCGGCGCTGGCCGAGGCCGAGGTCGAGTACGAGGAGCGCGACGCGCTGGCCATCGACGTGCGGTTCCCGGTGGCCAACCCAGAGGCCCTGCTGGCGCGGTTGCGGCACGTCGAAGGCCATACGGGCCAGGGACCGCTGGCCGTGGCGATCTGGACCACCACGCCGTGGACGCTGCCGGCCAACCAGGCGGTGGCGGTCAATCCGGGCTTTGAATACGTGGTGGCGCAGGTCGAGACCGACCGGGGCCTGGAGCGGCTGGTAGTCGCCGAGTCGTTGTTGCAGGACTCGCTGGCCCGCTGGCAGGTGGCTGACTATCAGGTGATCGCCTACGGATCGGGCGCCGACTTGGAAGGGTTGGCGCTCCAGCATCCGTTCTACTCCCGGGAAGTGCCGATCATTCTCGGCGATCACGTCACCACCGAAGCCGGCACCGGCGCGGTGCATACCGCCCCCGGTCACGGCCAGGAGGACTACGTGGTCGGCTCCCGCTACGGGCTGAAGGTGGAGAACCCGGTCGGCCCCGACGGCCGGTTTCTGCCCGAGACGCCGCTGTTCGCCGGCTTGCACGTGCTCGCCGCCGACGAGCGGGTGATCGATACGCTCAAGGCCCACGGCCGCCTGCTGCGGGCCGCCCGGCTGCGCCACAGCTACCCGCACTGCTGGCGGCACAAAATCCCGGTCATCTTCCGCGCCACCCCGCAATGGTTCATCGGCATGGACCTGCACGGGCTGCGCGCCCGCGCCCTGGAAGAGATTCGGAAGGTGCGCTTCACCCCGGACTGGGGTGAGGCACGGCTGCGGGGCATGGTGGAAAACCGACCCGACTGGTGCGTGTCCCGCCAGCGGTCCTGGGGCGTGCCGCTGGCCCTGTTCGTCCATCGGCGCACCGGCGAGCCGCATCCCAACACGCTGGGGTTGCTGGAACAGGTGGCGCAACGCATCGAACGGGAGGGCATCGACGCCTGGTTCGAGTTGGACCCGGCGGAACTGCTGGGCGCGGAGGCGCGGGATTATCACAAGATGACCGACACCCTGGACGTGTGGTTCGATTCCGGCACCACCCACGCCGCGGTGCTGGAACGGCGTCCGGAACTGTATTGCCCGGCCGATTTGTATCTGGAAGGCTCCGACCAGCACCGCGGCTGGTTCCAGTCCTCGCTCTTGGCCTCGGTGGCGATGCGCGGCAGCGCGCCCTACAAGGGTCTGCTGACCCACGGTTTCACCGTGGACGCGCAGGGCCGCAAAATGGCCAAATCGCTGGGTAATGTGATCGCCCCGCAAAAGGTGATCAACGCGCTGGGCGCCGACGTGCTGCGGCTGTGGGTGGCGGCGACCGACTACCGCGGCGAAATGAACGTCTCCGACGAGATCCTCAAGCGCATGGCCGACTCCTACCGGCGGATGCGCAACACCGCCCGTTTTCTGCTGGCCAACCTCAACGGCTTCGATCCCGCGCGACATCGCGTGCCGCCGGAACGGATGCTGGCGCTGGACCGCTGGATCGTGGACCGCGCCCGGCGCTTGCAGGACGAGATTCGGGAAGCTTACGACCAGTATGGGTTCCACCAGATCTATCAGAAAATTCACAACTTCTGTTCGGTGGATCTGGGCAGTCTGTATCTGGACATCATCAAGGACCGCCAGTACACCACCGGCCGCGACAGCCTCGCCCGGCGCTCGGCGCAGACCGCCATGCAGCACATCCTGGAAGCACTGACCCGCTGGTTGGCGCCGATTCTCAGCTTCACCGCCGAGGAGCTTTGGCGGTATCTGCCGGGCGAGCGCGCTCCGTCGGTGTTCCTGACGACGTGGTATGAGGGCTTGTTCGCGGTCGGCGCCGAGGAAACCTTGAACGCCGCCTCTTGGGAGCGATTGCGCGCCGTTCGGGAGGCGGTCGGGAGGGAGCTGGAGAAGCTGCGGGTGGTCGGCGGCATCGGCTCGGGGCTGGACGCCGAAGTGGACGTGTACTGCGATAGCGGGTTGGCGGATGATTTAGGGCGGATCGGCGACGAACTGCGGTTCTTTCTGATCACCTCCTATGCTCGGGTGCATCCCTTGGCGGCGCGCCCGACGGACGCGGTGGAGAGTCTGGTCGACGGTCAGACGCTGGCCGTGCGGGTTGCGCCCAGCGCGCATCCCAAATGCGCGCGCTGCTGGCATCACCGCGCGGACGTGGGCCACCACGCCGAGCACCCGGAACTGTGCGGGCGCTGCGTGGAAAATGTCCTGGGGACCGGTGAAACGCGGCGGTTCGCCTGATGGCCGCCCCGCGCTGGTGCTGGGGGTTGAGCGGGTCGATCGTCGGGCTCGATCAGCTCACCAAATTCCTCGCCGAAAGGCTGTTGGTGATGCATCAGCCGGTGCCGGTGTTGCCATCGTTCAATTTGATGCTGACCTACAATCCGGGTGCCGCTTTCAGTTTCCTGGCCGGTGCCGGCGGCTGGCAGCGCTGGTTCTTTTTGAGCCTGGGCACGGCGATCAGCATCGCGCTGGTCGTCTGGCTGACGCGGCTCCGGCCGGAGGAAAAACGTCTGGGCCTGGCTCTGGCGCTGATTCTGGGCGGCGCCATCGGCAATCTGATTGACCGGGCCTGGCTCGGACAGGTCATCGATTTCATTCAACTGTATTACGACCGCTGGTACTGGCCGACCTTCAATATCGCCGATTCCGCCATCAGCATCGGCGCGGCGTTGTTGGTGCTGGACAGCCTGCTGGGCGAACCCCGTCAACCCTCGAACCCGGAGACGCGATCATGAGCGCACGCATTCATCTGGCCAATCCCCGCGGTTTCTGCGCGGGGGTGGATCGGGCCATCGGCATCGTCGAACGGGCGCTGGAATTGTTCGGGGCACCGATCTACGTGCGCCATGAAGTCGTGCATAACCGCTTCGTGGTGGACGACCTGCGCCAGCGCGGCGCGGTGTTCGTCGAGGATCTCGCTGAGGTGCCGGACGGCGCGACGGTGATCTTCAGCGCCCACGGCGTGGCCCAAGCGGTGCGGGAGGCGGCGGCGCATCGTGGTCTGAAGGTGTTCGACGCCACCTGTCCGCTGGTGACCAAGGTGCATATGGAAGTCAGCCGCCACAGCCGCGCCGGCCGGGAGGTGGTGTTGATCGGTCATGCCGGGCACCCGGAAGTCGAGGGCACCATGGGTCAGTACGACGAGCGCCAAGGCGGACGGATGTATTTGGTGGAAACGGTCGAGGATGTGGCGGCGCTGGCGGTGCGCGATCCCGGCGAACTGGCTTACGTGACGCAGACCACGCTGTCGGTGGACGACACCGCGCGGATCGTCGCCGCTCTGCGCGAGCGCTTTCCGGCGATTCAGGGACCGCGCAAGGATGATATCTGTTACGCGACGCAGAACCGGCAGGATGCGGTCAAGGATCTGTCGGAACGCTGCGAGCTGGTGCTGGTCGTCGGTTCGCAGAGCAGTTCCAATTCCAACCGCTTGCGAGAGCTGGCGGAGAAGTCCGGCACGCCGGCCTGGTTGATCGACGGACCGGCGGACATCGATCCGGCGTGGCTGACGGGCAAGACCGCCATCGGGGTGACCGCCGGAGCTTCGGCGCCGGAGGTGCTGGTGCAACAGGTCATGGCCCGGTTGCGGGAGCTGGGTGCGGCCACGGTCACGGAAAGCGCCGGGCGGGAGGAGAATGTGGTGTTTGCGCTGCCGCGGGAGCTCCGGTGAGCTTTATGCAACTTCCTTATGCGCCGGGGGCGAGGCTGCATGACTGATGTTTCCAAAACGCAGCTCCTGCATCCCAGCCTGCAAAGACTGAACGCCGTGCATCAACGGCGCCTGCGTCTGTTGGGGTTGCTCTTTTTCCTGGCCATGGCCGGTACGCTGGTGTTTCTGATGATCACCGCCTTCACGAGCCGGGAGTTGGCCAACTTGATTGTGCTCGCCGTCGCGGGCTTGGTGATGTTGCCGATGGTGGCGCTGATGGGCGGCCTGATGTGGTACCTGGATCGCCGGCTGACGCGCGGGCTGGGCGAGGCCGACCGGGTGCTGCGGCAAAGCACCCCGGCGAGCGCGCGGTTGCAACCGGTCGGTCGGGCCACTCGCTTCGGCGTCTTGATGGCGGTCCAACACCTGAAAGGCGGCCAATCGGCGCTGGAACCCCTGCATGCGCTGATCAACCCCTCGTTCCGTTGGAGCCGCCCGCCGGACCGGGAGGTGACCGTGGAGTTGTATTGCCAGGATTTGCAACCGGGCAGTCCGCTGGTCGCGCTTCAGTCCGACGGCGGCGCGCTGCTGGGCAAGATCGTGGCGCGGGAAGCCCACGAACGGGACATGCGGCGAACGATGATCGCGGTGGTCGGCCTGCTGGCGCTGGCGGCGACGGTCGTTCTGTGGATGCGCTAAAGGGCGCTTGATCGAAAACCTGTTTGAAAGCCCGCACTCGGGCGGATTATCGAACGATTTTGGCGGCGGTTGAAACGTCGATTGGAGGCTAGGGTCGGAATCGAACCGGCGTCCACGGCTTTGCAGGCCGCTGCATGACCACTCTGCCACCTAGCCTAAACAAAAAAAGCTCCAAGGCAAATAAAGCCAGGAAGCTTGGAGCGGGAAACGAGACTCGAACTCGCGACCCCAACCTTGGCAAGGTTGTGCTCTACCAACTGAGCTATTCCCGCTGCGAGGAAAGAGAATATTAACGGGAAAAAATTCGCTGTCAAGCTTTTACCGCGCCCGTCTCGCTGCCATCACTTCCTAAACAACAACACCGACTTGTCGAAATGACGCGCCACCCGTTCCGCGTTGGGTCCGACCAGAAAATCGCCCAGTTCCGGGCGATGCGAAGCCATGATGATGAGATCCGCGCCGATCTCCTTGGCCACCCGGATAATCTCCTTGTACACGACGCCCTCAGCGACGATGTGCTGCACCCGCACGTCGGAGGGCACGTGCTTTTTGACGAACTCGTGCAGGCGTTTATTGGTCTCCTCCAGCATTTTATTGCCGAAGTTTCTGGGGAAGTAGCCGCCGACCAGGGGCATGCCAAAATCGGGAACCACCGTGACCACATGCAGGCGCGCCTGAAACGTCCGGCAATACTCGACGACCGACGGCAGGACGTCGACCCAGGAACTGTCGTGATTGAGATCGATCGGGAACAGGATATCTTGGTACATCGAAGCCACCTCCACTACGCGGCGACCGGCACGGCGGCGCGGGCGCGGCGCTGTTGCAGCTTGATCAGTCCTCCCAAAACCAGGAAGGCGGGAAGCCACAGCCATTCCTTACGGGGCTGATCCAGCGGTGCCATCACCCCCTCCACGGTTTGATCGAACTCCAGTCCCGCAGCGGCGGCGGGGCTGCCGAACCGCACGAAGTCGACGATCAACCGACCGTCGCGCTCGACCAGTTCGAGGCCGGCGGCGAGCAGGCGGTCCTCACCGGTCGGCCCCTCGCCCAAGGTGAGGATGGCGACAAAATTGCGCGGTCGGCCGATGGCGTCCAGACCATCGACGTGCAGGCGGAGTTGCGCGCCCGCCGCCAGCTTGTCGGCCTCCGCCAACAGTTCCGTCGGGGCCAACTCCTCATAGGGTGGGGATATCATGTCCATCCAGAAACCGGGCCGGAACAGGGTAAAGGCGATCAGCAACAACAGGAGGGACTCGTAAAACCGGCTGCGGGTAAAAAAGTAGCCCTGCATCGCGGCGGCGAACAGCAGCATGGCGACGGTGGCGACGATGAAAACACCGATGCCGTGCAGCCAATCCACATCGATCAACAACAGATCGGTATTGAAGATAAACAGAAACGGCAGCACCGCCGTGCGCAGGCTGTAGAAAAACGCGACCACGCCGGTGCGGATCGGATCGCCACCGGAGACCGCGGCGGCGGCGAAGGACGCCAGACCCACCGGCGGCGTGACATCGGCCATGATGCCGAAGAAAAACACGAACAAATGCACGGCGATCAACGGGACGATCAGTCCCGATTGCTGGCCCAGGGTGACGATGACCGGCGCCAGCAGCGCGGACACCACGATGTAGTTGGCGGTGGTCGGCAGGCCCATGCCCAGAATCAGGCTGAGCACCGCCGTCAGGATCAGCATCAGCAGGATATTGCCCAGCGACAGAATCTCCACCAGGTCGGCCAGCACCAGCCCGACCCCGGTTTGGGACACCGCGCCGACGATCACCCCGGCGGCGGCCGTGGCGATGGCGATGCCGATCATGTTGCGGGCGCCGGCGATCAGCCCTTCCAGCAACTCGCGGCCGCCGCGCCGGACTTGCGCGAACAGGTCGCTCCGGCCGCGAAACAGCGCGAACAACGGCCGCTGGGTCAGCAGGATGAACAGCATGAACGCCACCGCCCAGAAGGCCGACAGCCCCGGCGACAGCCGTTCCACCATCAGACACCAGACCAACACGACCACCGGCAGCAGGAAGTGCAGCCCGGACTTCACGGTGGGGCCAACTTCGGGCAGGCGGACGACCGGCGTGTGCGGGTCGTCCACCTCCAGTTCGGGATAGCGGGAGCCGATCCAGATCAGGCCCACATACACGGCGACCAGCAGAGCGGAAATCATCCAGATGGCGGCATCGCCCAGGGCCGGCTTCAACCAGCCGATTCCGTAATAGACCACCAGGGCCAGCACGGCGGTCGCGATGAAGCCGAGCAACCCGCCCATCAGCCGCTGCATCCACGGCTTGACGACGCCCGGTCGGGGCAGGCCCCGCATGTCGGCCTTCAGGGCTTCCAGGTGGACGATATAAATCAGCGCGATGTAGGAAATCACCGCAGGGAGAAAAGCATGGGTGATGACCTGAAAATAGGTGATCCCCACGTATTCCACCATCAGGAAGGCGGCCGCACCCATCACCGGCGGCATGAGCTGGCCATTCACCGAGGAGGCCACCTCGATCGCGCCGGCTTTTTCCGCCGAGAAGCCGACCCGCTTCATCATGGGGATGGTGAAGGTGCCGGTCGTGACCACGTTGGCGATGGACGAGCCGGAGATCAGCCCGGTCAGGCCCGAGGAGACCACCGCCGCCTTGGCGGGACCGCCGCGCATGTGTCCGAGCAGGGAAAAGGCGACCTTGATGAAATAATTGCCGGCACCGGCCTTGTCCAGCAGCGCGCCGAACAGGACAAACAGAAACACGAAACTGGTGGAAACCCCGAGCGCGATGCCGAACACGCCTTCGGTGGTGACCCACTGGTGGGTGACCACGGCGTTCAGGCTGGCACCCTTGTGGGCGATGAGAGACGGCATGTGCGGGCCGGCGAAGGTATAGAACAGAAACAGCGCGGCCAGAATCATCAGGGGCGGGCCCAGGGCCCGGCGGGTCGCCTCCAACAGCAGGATCATGCCGAGGCAGGCGACGAGCACATCCGGCGTGGTCGGTGCGCCGGGTCGGGTCGCCAACTCGTGGTAGAACAGGTATAGATAGCCGGCGCAGAACGCGCCGACCAGCGCCAGCGCCCAGTCCACGAGCGGGATGTGGTCGCGCGGCGAGCGCCGGAAGGCGGGGTAGGCGAGGAAGGCCAGGAATAGGGCCGTCGCCAGATGGATCGAACGGGCCTGGGTGTCGTTGAACACCCCGAAACCGAACACGAACGGCAGCGGCGAGGCGATCCAGAGTTGAAACAGGGACCAGGCCGCCGCTGCGCCCAGCAGGATTTTTTCGGGAAGGCCGCCCGGCGAGCGAATACCGGTATCGGCCCGAGCCACCAGATCGCGCAGTTGTTCGTCCTTCGTCACGGGCTTGCTGGATTCGCTCATCCGCACCATATCTCCCTCAACCTCCTCCTGTTGGGAGGAGGCGCTCTCAATGGATTACATCCAGCCTTTTTCCTGGTAGTACTTCACGGCGCCGTCGTGCAGGGGCGCGGACAGGCCCGCCTCGATCATCCGTTCCGGATCCAGGTTTTCAAACGCGGGATGCAGTCTCTTGAAACGGTCGAAGTTGTCGAAGACCGCCTTGACCACCTGGTAGACGACGTCCTCCGTCAGGCTGGTGGACGAGACCAACGTCGCGGCGACGCCGAAAGTCGGGACATCCTCGGCGTTGCCGGGATACATGCCGCCAGGAATCGTCGAGGTCGCGTAGTAGGGGAATTCCGTGACCAGCTTGTCCACCTCCGGCCCGGTGACCGGCACCAGCACGGCACCGCAGGAGGATGCGGCTTCCTGGATGGAGCCATTCGGGTGACCGACCACGTAGAGCATGGCGTCGATCTTGTTGTCGCACAGCGCCTGGGCCTGTTCGGCCGCCCGCAATTCCGAAGCCAGGCGGAAGACGCTGGTATCCCAGCCTTTTTCGCGCATCAGCACGTCCATCGTGGCGCGCTGCCCGGAGCCGGGGTTACCGATGTTGACCCGCTTGCCCTTGAGGTCGTCGAAGGTCTTGATGCCGGCGTCCGGGCGGGCCATGACGGTGAAGGATTCCGGATGCGCCGAGAACACGGCGCGCAGCGCTTCATTGGGGCCGGCGTCCGCGAAAGATTCCTCGCCTTTCATGGCCTTGTACTGTTGGTCGGACTGGACGATGCCCAGGTCCTGATCCCCGGCCCGGATGGCGTTCAGGTTGGCCACCGAGCCACCGGTGGCCGGCGCCGTGCAGCGGATGCCGTGGTCGCTCTGGCCGCGGTTGACCAACTGGCAAACCGACTGCCCCACCACGTAATAGACGCCGGTCTGACCGCCGGTGCCGATGGTGATGAATTTCTCCTCGACGGCGTTCGCGGCACCCGCGCCCAGCAGCAGGGCGGCGGTCAAGGTTGCAATGGCAAGTTTTTTCATAACGCGCTCTCTATATGGTGGAAAATCCAGCAAGGCCATTGGGTTTGGCTTGCCTCACGGTTGAGGGTGGCCATCCCGTTTTGTCGTATAAACCAGGCAAAACGCCATGATTCACAGGGAGTTTCACCCACGGTTATTGCTTATAATCAATCAGCACGGGGATGTCCAATCATCTTGGTTGCGATTTAGCGCCCCAACTTCGCGCGCCGCTTGCGCACGGCTTGGGCCAGTCGATCGAGCAATTGCACGGAATCCTCCCAACCGATGCAGGGATCGGTGATGCTCTGCCCGTAGATCAGGGGTTGATCCAGCCGCAAATCCTGCCGGCCCTCGACCAGATGGGACTCCGCGGCCACCCCCATGATGCGCGGATCGCCCGCGGCGATCTGCTCGGCGACCGCCGCGCCCGAGGTGAGTTGCTGCTTGAAACCTCCGGGGGTGTTCCCGTGGGACAGATCGATCATCAGCCGCTCGGGTAGCTCGAACTTCGCGAGCTGGGCGCAGGCTGCTGCCACGCTCGCCGAATCGTAGTTCGGCTGGGCTCCTCCCCGCAGGATGATGTGGCAGTCGTTATTGCCCAAGGTATCGACGATCGCCACCTGCCCGGACTTATGCACCGACAGGAAGTGATGGCGTTGCCGGGCGGCCAGAATCGCCGCGGCCGCGATCTTTACGTTGCCGTCGGTGCCGTTCTTGAACCCGACGGCGGACGACAGGCCAGACGCCAGCTCCCGATGCACCTGCGATTCGGTGGTCCGCGCCCCGATCGCGCCCCAGGAAACCAGGTCGCCGATGTACTGGGGAGAGATCACGTCGAGGAACTCGCAGCCGGCGGGAACGCCCGCCTGATTGATGCGCACCAGCAGGTCGCGGGCGATGCGCAGCCCCTCGTTGATTCGGAAGCTGCCATTCAGGTAGGGATCGTTTATCAAGCCCTTCCACCCGACGGTGGTGCGCGGTTTTTCGAAATAGACGCGCATGATGATTTCCAGATCCTCGCCCAGTCGGTCGCGCTCCGCCTTGAGCCGGGTCGCGTATTCCAGCGCGGAAACCGGATCGTGAATGGAGCAAGGTCCGACGATCGCGAGGAGTCGGTCGGAGGCGCCGTGGACGATGTCGCGCACCTTGCCGCGGGTCTCCGAGATGAAGGTTTCCGCCGGGGTGTTCTTGATCGGAAAAAACTGGATCAGGTGCGCGGGTGGAGGCAGCGGTAGAATATTCTCGATGCGTTGGTCGTCGGTCGCCGAGGTCCGGTCGGTGGGCGGCGGCACCCACACATCATCGTGAAGAGGGGTCATGAGCCATGCGTCTCCTGGAGAAGGTAAAGGTATCGGCCTTTCGGTCGATCGGGAAGGTAATTGTAATTGTATCTTTTTGAATAGATTGTTTATTCTAAAAACTGCACCGCCTCGCCCAGCGGACAGGCGCGGATCGCTTCGCCCAGCAAGGCGATAACCCGCTGGCGCGGAAAACTTTTACGCCAGGCCAGCGCCACGGTCCGAGTCGGCGCCGGCTCCGCGAACGGTCGGACGCTGAGCAGGTCGCTGGCATGGGCATAGCCGCTGACCGAGGTGTACGGCAACACCGTCACGCCGATGCCGGTCGCTACCATCAAACGGATGGTTTCCAGCGAACTGCCTTCCAAAGTTCTCTGCATGGTGTCCGAGGAAATGCTGAGTTGGTTGCATTCCGGGCAAAACCGCAACACCTGATCGCGGAAGCAGTGACCGGGGCCCAGCAGCAACAACTCTTGCTGGGCCAGGGTCGGCGCGTCGATGACCGTCTCCTGTTCCAGCGGGTGGCCGATCGGCATCAACACCACAAACGGCTCCTGGTACACCGCCCGCGTCCGCACTCCCGGTTCGTCGAAGGGCAGCGACAGAATCAACACATCCAGTTCGCCGTCCTTGAGTCGCTCGCTGAGGACCGCCGTATAGTTCTCTTCGATCTGCAACGGCATGTTGGGCGCGCGGCGGTGCAACCGCGGGATCAGATGCGGCAACAGATAGGGGCCGATGGTGTAAATGATCCCCAGCCGCAGCATTCCGGCCAGCTCGTCCTGGCCCTGGCTGGCCAATTGCCTGACGAGCGCCGCTTCTTCCAGCACCCGCTGCGCCTGGTCGACGATGCGCCGGCCGACCGGGGTGACGGCGACTTCGCCAGGACTGCGTTCGAACAGCGTGACGCCCAGCTCCTCCTCCAGCTTGCGCACCGCCACGCTCAAGGTGGGCTGGCTGATGTGGCAGGATTCGGCGGCACGGCCGAAGTGCCGCGCGCGCGCGACGGCGACGATGTAGCGTAATTCGTTAAGAGTCATGAAAATACCGTTCCTGTCGAATGAGTTCCGGCCGCGCCCCGCGCCCCGCCAGCATGGACACCGATCACGTTTGCGTGTAGTTTATGCGCCGATTTCCGCGCTTCTGGCGACCCTGCCCCAGCCACCGCGCAACCGATCAATCCCCCTGTGGAACTTAACAAGGAGAAGGAGGGCTCATGGCCTACCAGCATATTTGCATCCCCACCAGCGGTGAAAAAATTACGGTCAAGGATGGCAATCTACACGTTCCCGATCAACCCATCGTCGGCTATGTGGAAGGCGATGGCATCGGTCCGGATATCACCCGGGCCTCGCTGCGGGTCTGGGACGCGGCGGTCGAGGAAGCTTATGGCGGCCAGCGCAAGATCCACTGGTGCGAAATCTTTCTGGGCGAGAAGGCGGCGGAAATTTACGACGGCAACTACTTCCCCGACGAAACCCTGGAGGCCATCAAGGAGCTGGTCGTCGCCGTCAAGGGTCCCCTGACCACCCCGGTCGGCGGCGGGTTCCGCTCGCTGAACGTGGCGCTGCGCCAGGATCTGGACCTGTACGCCTGCGTTCGTCCGGTGCGCTACTACCCCGGCGTGCCCTCGCCGATGCGCCATCCCGAAAAGGTGGACGTGATCATCTTCCGCGAGAACACCGAAGACGTCTACGCCGGCATCGAATACCAGTCCGGCTCGCCCGAGAACGCCAAGCTGGCCAAATTCCTGCGCGAGGAAATGGGCGCGACCTTTTTCGACGAGGCCGGCCTGGGCATCAAGCCGATTTCCCCGTTCGCCTCCAAGCGACTGGTGCGCAAGGCCATCCAGTATGCCATCGACCACGGTCGCGACAGCGTGACCCTGGTGCATAAGGGCAACATCATGAAGTTCACGGAAGGTGCCTTCCGGAACTGGGGCTACGAACTGGCGCGCGACGAGTTTCCGGATCAGACCATCACCGAAAACGAACTGTACAGCGTCTACGGTGGCAAGCAACCGCCGGGTAAGGTGGTGATCAAGGATCGCATCGCCGACATCATCTTCCAGTTACTGCAACTACGGCCGGAAGAGTTCTCGGTACTGGCCACCATGAATCTGAACGGCGATTATCTATCCGACGCGGTGGCGGCGGAAGTGGGCGGCATGGGCATCGCCCCCGGCTCCAACATGGCCGATCACATCGCCGTGTTCGAAGCCACCCACGGCACCGCCCCCAAGTACGCCAACCTGGATAAGGTCAATCCCGGTTCGCTGATGCTGTCCGGGGTGATGATGTTGCAGTACATGGGTTGGAAGGAAGCCTCTGATCTGATTGAAACCGCGCTGACCCAGGTCATCGCCGACAAGACCGTGACCTACGACTTCGCCCGGCAGATGGACGGTGCCACCGAGGTGCCCACCAGCCAGTTCGGCGATCTGATCATCGCCAAGATCAAGGCGCATGGAGCGACCCTGCGCGCCGAGGCCGAACGGCGGCGGCAGGCGCAAGAGGCCGAACGCCGGGCCCTGGAAGCCCAGCGGGTCGCCGATCCGTTGCAGGCGATGCTGGCCTCGGGCCGTATGCCGACCACCGTAGGCGGCATCATGGTGCCGATCGTCACGGTCAAGAACGATGACTTGGTGAACGTCGCCATGCATGTGATGATCGAAAGCGGCGTGAACGCGGTGATGGTCGAACCCGACGCCAGCGGTCAATGGGGCATCATGACCGACCGCGACGTACTGAAGAAGATCATCAGCGTCAATCGGTCGCCGGCGCGGGTTCCGGTCGGCGAGGTGGCCAACCGGCCGTTGGTGACGGTCAAGCGCGAGATGTCGCTGGCCGAGGCTTCGCAGCGAATGGCCGAGGCTAACGTCCGCCGGGTGGTGGTGGAAATGGATGGCAAGCCGGTGGGCATGGTTACCGACAACGACCTGTTCCGCGCCGTAGAAGTGTTCGGCTGGGGCGAGGTCTGATCCTGGCTGGCTGACGCCGCATCACCGCGCGGCGTTCGCGTCCCTTTGTATGGAGCTTGGCGCGAACGCCGCACTTCATCGATCTCCGGAAGTTTCCCGTCATGTCCAGTCCCGCTGACCGACTGCACGCCCTGCTCGCGCGACCCGGTTTGTTGCTCATGCCCGGCTGTCACGACGCCCTGTCCGCCAAGCTCATCGAAGAAGCCGGGTTCCCGCTGGCCTTCATGAGCGGTTTCGCCGTCTCCGCCGCCCGGTTGGCCCTGCCCGACACCGGCCTGATCTCCTATGGAGAAATGGTCGACCAGGGTCGGAATCTGTGCGCCAGCGTCTCGATTCCGGTGATCGGCGACGGCGACACCGGCTTCGGTAACCCGCTCAACGTCCGACGTACCGTGCAAGGCTACGCTCGGGCCGGTTTCGCCGGCATCATGATCGAGGATCAGGTGTCGCCCAAGCGCTGCGGCCATACCCGAGGCAAGGCGGTGCTGCCCCGAGAGGAGGCGCGGCTGCGCCTGCAAGCGGCGGTGGACGCGCGCGCGGAGGGAGCCGACATTCTGATCATGGCCCGCACCGACGCCCGCGCCACCGACGGGCTGGATGAGGCGATCGAGCGTTGCCGCGATTTTGCCGCCATCGGCGCGGACATCACTTTTCTGGAAGCTCCGGAAAGCGAAGCCGAGATGCGCCGCTATTGCGCGGAAGTCCCCGGCCCCAAGATGGCTAACCTGATCGAATTCGGCAAGACGCCGGTGCTGCCGCCGGCGCAACTGGAAGCGATCGGCTACCAGATCGCCGTTTACCCGTTGACGCTGTTGAATGTCTCGATCAAAGCGATGCGCGCCGCCTTGCGGCAACTGCGCGAGGGCCAGGCGCCCGAGGTGTTGGACTTCGAGACACTCACGGCGGCGGTGGGTTTTCCAGAATACTACGCCGGCGAAACCCGGTACCGTTGCGAGCGCTGACCGGCGCTTGAGGACCAGCGGGCGACCTGATCAGAAATCGTGGTCCCCGACCAAGGATGATCGCCTCCCGATCCCACCGAACCCACGCCTTTCAACCCTAAATTTTTGCCATAAGAAAAGCCCTGCGGTACATTTCTTCCGATGACATCCGTGACGATCGATGTCAGCATCGCGTCGGACGGATCGACTGCCGTTCCGCCGCCCCAGTGTCGTGCATTTATTGTGCATTCAGGAGGGAATCGCGATGGTCGCCACCAATCCGCTCGAGCAGGGAAAGTCCATGTCCTATCAGCCCACCGAGGGCGAGGAATACATGGACGCGCAGCAACGGGCTTATTTCCGCAACATCCTGCTGGACTGGAAACAAAGCCTGCTGCACGAAGTGGACCGCACGGTCAACCACATGCAGGACGAAGCCACTGCTTTCCCCGATCCCAACGACCGCGCCACCCAGGAGGAAGAATTCAGCCTGGAGTTGCGCACGCGTGACCGGGAACGCAAGCTGCTGAAAAAGATCGACGAGTCTCTGGCGCAGATCGACAACGGCGATTATGGCTACTGCGAAACCTGCGGCATCGAGATCGGTCTGCCGCGCATGCAGGCCCGCCCGACCGCCACTTTGTGTATCGACTGCAAGATGCTGGAAGAAATTCGCGAAAAGCAGGGCAATGGTTCGTCGCTAGCCTGAATGCGTCCGCCCCACCCGGCGATTCTCCCACAAGGCTCCCCCCCGATGGCGCGCGGCCGTTTCGCGCCCTCGCCGACCGGACCTTTGCACGCGGGCTCGCTGGTAGCCGCCCTGGGCAGTTATCTGGCGGCGCGCCAGCAGGGCGGCCAATGGTGGGTCCGCATTGAGGACGTGGATACTCCGCGCACGGTTCCGGGCGCGGCCGACGCCATTCTGCGCGCTTTGGAACGCTGCGCGCTGTTCTGGGACGGTCCGGTGCTGTACCAGAGCCGGCGGACGGAACGCTATCAGGCGGCGTTAGAGTCCCTGGTCGCCGCGGGATTGGCTTATCCCTGCACCTGCACGCGGCGGGAACTGGCCCATCAGCCCCGCGCCCGCGACGGCGGCCCGATCTATCCGGGAACCTGTCGCGGCGGCGTCAGCCGACCGGACCGGCCCCGCGCCATGCGCTTTCGCGTCGCCGCTACGTCCGTGGAGTTTCAGGACGCGCTACAGGGTCTTTATCGCCAGCACCTGGCCAGCGAAGTCGGCGATTTCGTTCTCCGCCGCGCTGACGGGCTGTTCGCCTACCAACTCGCCGTGGTCGTGGACGACGCCGACCAGGGCATCACCCAGGTGGTGCGCGGCAGCGACCTGCTCGATTCCACCCCCCGCCAGATCGATCTGCAACGCCGGTTGGGTCTGCCTACCCCCGCTTACGCTCATTTGCCGGTGGCGCTGGACGCCTGCGGCGAAAAATTGAGCAAACAAACCCATGCGCCGCCGCTGGACGAGCGCCAGCCGAGTCCGGCCCTGGTCGCCGCGCTGCGCTTTCTGGGGCAGCAACCGCCCCCAGAACTGGAACGGGAAACGCCCGCGCTCATTGTCAGTTGGGCGCTGGCGCATTGGCGGCTGGAAAGGGTGCCCACGGTTTTGGCGCGAGGTTGGGAACACCCGCCGGTTCATGAGCCCATCTCACTCGCATCGATGCAATCGAGCAACGCTGTAGACAATACCCAGACCATGAACTAGAAATAATGAAATTTCCGAATCAGGCGCCCGGGGCATCCTCACCGACGCTTGCGTCGAACCCGTCATGCCGATCACCACCATAAAGGAGCAACACCATAATGTCTGACGCCAAACTGTATCCCGTGCCTGCCGAAGTCGCCGCTCACGCCTGGATCAACGACGAGCAATACCAAGCCATGTACCAGCGCTCGATCGATGATCCGGAAGGCTTCTGGGCGGAGCAGGCCGAGCAATTCGTCACCTGGTTCAAGCCCTGGAACAAAGTCTTGGACTGGGATTTCACCAAGGGCCACATCCGCTGGTTCGAGGGTGCCACGCTCAACGTCAGTTACAACTGCCTGGATCGCCACCTGGAAACCCGCGGCGATCAGGTCGCCATCATCTGGGAAGGCGACAATCCCGCCGAGGACAAGAAGGTCACGTACCGGCAACTGCATGAAGACGTCTGCAAGTTCGCCAACGTGCTCAAGGGTCTGGGCGTCAAGAAAGGGGATCGCATCTGCATCTACATGCCGATGATTCCCGAAACGGCGGTCGCCATGCTGGCCTGCACGCGGATCGGCGCTGTCCACTCGATCGTGTTCGGCGGGTTCTCGCCGGATTCGCTGAAGGATCGCATCCTCGACGCGACCTGCAACCTGGTCATCACCTCCGACGAAGGTCTGCGCGGCGGGCGCACGGTGCCGATGAAGGCCAATATCGACAAGGCCCTGACCAGTACGCCGAGCGTCCAGAAGACCGTGGTGGTCAAGCGCACCGGCGGCGACGTCGCCTGGGTCGAAGGCCGCGACGTGTGGTATCACGAACTGATGGCGCAAGCCTCCGCCGATTGCCCGCCGGAGCACATGGACGCCGAAGACCCGCTGTTCATCCTCTACACCTCCGGCTCCACCGGCAAGCCCAAGGGCGTGCTGCACACCACCGGCGGCTATCTGCTGCACACGGCGATCACCCATAAGTACATCTTCGATTATCACGACGGCGACATTTACTGGTGTACCGCCGACGTGGGCTGGGTGACCGGCCACTCCTACATCGTCTACGGCCCGCTGGCCAACGGCGCGACCTCGCTGATGTTCGAAGGCATCCCGACCTATCCCAACGTCAGCCGGTTCTGGGAAGTGGTGGACAAGCATCAGGTCAATATCTTCTACACCGCGCCGACCGCGATCCGCTCGCTGATGCGCGAGGGTGAGGAGCCGGTCAAGCGCACCTCCCGCAAGAGCCTGCGGCTGCTGGGTTCGGTGGGCGAGCCGATCAATCCCGAAGCCTGGGAGTGGTACTACCACAACGTCGGTGACGGGCGCTGCCCGATCGTGGACACCTGGTGGCAGACCGAAACCGGCGGCATCCTGATCACCCCGCTGCCCGGCGCCACCGCGCTGAAGCCCGGTTCCGCCACGCGGCCGTTCTTCGGCGTGTGCCCGGCCCTGGTGGATGCCGAGGGCCAATTCCTGGAAGGCGCCACCGACGGCAACCTGGTCATCACTCACCCGTGGCCGGGGATCATGCGCTCGGTGTACGGCGACCACCAGCGGTTCATCGACACCTACTTCGCCATGTACAAGGGCCTGTACTTCACCGGCGACGGCGCCCGGCGCGATGAGGACGGTTACTGGTGGATCACCGGCCGGGTGGACGACGTGATCAACGTCTCCGGCCACCGCATGGGCACCGCCGAGGTCGAATCGGCCCTGGTGCTGCACCCGGCGGTCGCCGAAGCCGCGGTGGTCGGCTTCCCGCACGACATCAAGGGTCAGGGCATCTACGCTTACGTCACGCTGAAGGTCGGCATCGAACCGACCGATGCCCTACGCAAGGAACTCATCGCTCACGTTCGCAAGGAAATCGGCCCCATCGCCAGTCCGGATGCCCTGCAATGGGCGCCCGGTCTGCCCAAGACCCGTTCCGGCAAGATCATGCGCCGCATCCTGCGCAAGATCGCCGCCAACGAAGTCGATCAACTGGGCGATACCTCGACGCTGGCCGATCCGAACGTGGTCACCGATCTGGTCGACAACCGCGCGGTCAAGTAACTCCGCGTCCATGAACCAACAATAATAACGACGTTTCACGCCTGAGCCCGGTCCCGCCCCGAGGGACCGGGTTTTTTATGGCCCGGTTTCCGGCCAGCGCACCCCGGTTTCGTCGATCCAGGCGTTCACCAGCCGCCCCGGCGTGAGGTCGAAGTACACATTCCTGACCGTTACCCCCGGCCAGTCCGGCGCATCCAGTTCGGCGGGTGCCTGCTGGGTCGGGTCCGCGCCAGTTCGGCGTTCAGGGCCAGCAACTGTTCCCCCAGCTTCGCGACACTTCCAACCGGTTGGGTGCATGCGGCTTCCGTCAGGATCAGCAAACAGCGCCGCGCCAGTTCGCTGGCGCCGTGCGTGCGATCATCGCGAATTTCCGCAGGGGCAAGGTTGAATTGTGTGAGGTTCATTGTCCAAAATTCAGGATAAGCATCATAATAAGCCAACGCGTCAACCCGTCGGCGGCCCGCCCCTAACCCCCTCCGAGGAGACTGGTCATGAGCGATGCGGATCCCATTATCGGCAATTGGTATCGCAACCAGGAAACTGGCAACGATTTCGAGGTCGTCGCGCTGGATGAGGACGCCCAGACCGTCGAAATCCAGTATTTCGACGGCGAACTGGAAGAACTGGAACTGGAAATCTGGTACGACCTGCCCATCGATCCGATAGAGGCTCCGGAAGACTGGTCCGGCCCTTTCGACGTGGAGCCGGACGACTTGGGCTACGACACGGAGGACGCGGCGGACGACCTCAGCGACGAAGACGACCTGCTCGCCGACCGCGACGATTGAGTGCTGGTTACACGGGAGCCGGGTTCCAGGCCATTGGATCCAAAGCTGCTGTTGTGCCTAAAAACCCGGGCAATGCTGTCTGTTCTGTCGTTAATGCGGTGGAACTTTGTGCCGGTCGTCGCCAATTCAAAATTCTCCCAACCATGTGTTTGAGGGTGTAAATTATGCGCGCTTATTGCTCTCGGTTCCTGGCCTTATGGCTCTTTGCTCTCCTTGGCACCCTCGCGGTCTCGCCGACCTCGGCCGGTGAAATCGTACTCTCTCTGGAGGAACCCACCGCCAATAGCACCTATACCGGTGTGGCGAATATTCGCGGCTGGGTGGTCGGGTCGGCTGGAATCAACCGCGTTGAACTGTATGTGAATGGTCAACTTGAGGACACTATTCCCGTCGGTGGGCTTCGTCCCGATGTAGGGAACGCGTTTCCCGACTTTCCCAATTCGTCCAAT
Source organism: Candidatus Competibacteraceae bacterium (assembly GCA_007695245.1). GTDB lineage: Bacteria > Pseudomonadota > Gammaproteobacteria > Competibacterales > Competibacteraceae > REEE01. The sequence continues at coordinate 20,731 of REEE01000240.1, forward strand.
TCGGGATTTTCGATGGCTTTCAACTATTCGGAACTTGCCGCCGGCCAGCACACCATCCTCGTTCGAGCCGTCGACCGGGAAGGTGCCTTCCAGGATGCATCGGCCACTTTCAACGTGACGCGTTTCGACAACCCTTATATTTCCGATCCCGCGCGCGTTAGCCTGGAAGGAGCGACGGGCGGTTTTGACAGCCGCTCCATTTTTATCAACAACATGACCGCCGATGGCAAAACCTACGATATTCGTCTGGATTGGCGCACCGCGATTCAAGGTTATGCCATCACTCAGATCATCCCGACGGGCGGTGGTCAGATCCAGGATTTTTCAGGGACTTATGAATATACCGGTTCCTTGGTCAGCAATGATTGCCCCGCCTCGCCACCCACCGAATCACAAAGCGTCTTGCAAATAAACCAGGCCGGGGTTCAACTCTCTGGAACAGTAGGAAACCTGCCTATTTCAGGCAATGTCGACGCATTAGGTCATTTTTCTCTGACCTCGGCCACCACCGAACAGAATGTTCCTGAAATTCCTGGATGTAAGATTCTGGTTCGTGGTGTTTATGAAGGCAATTTTCTGGGCCGGAATCTCACTGAATCCATAAACGTGAGAGATGTCGCCGGCACCTGTCCGCTCTCCTTCGATTGTGTCATACGATACGAAGGTACTATCCAACAGGCGGGTAGCGCCGGCACCGCCAGTCTGGATGCAAAGGACTCCAAGCCCGGAAGCCCTGTCGAAGCCATTCTGCGGGACTTTTCGATTGGCCTGCAATAGATGCTTGGCGCTCGTTCCTCGCGCCCGCTAGCGGGCGCGAGGAACGTAAGGTCTTTATCGTTCCCGCCGCGCTCGAGCGAACGCCTCGGCCAAGGCACCCGACGGGGAGGCGGTCTGACCGGGAGACTCCCGGCGGGCAGGCCGCTCCTTGGACCGTTCTCGCCGACCCTGGCTGTTGGTCGGATCCTGGGCGGTTTCCACCGGCCGGGCCGGGCCGGGGGCGGCTGACTCACTCGAACGCATCGTCAGCGCGATCCGTTTCCGCTTCAAATCCACCTCCAGCACTTTAACCTTCACCACCTGCCCGACTTTCACCACGTCGCCGGGATTTTTGACAAAGCGATCCGCCAGCGCCGAAATGTGGACCAACCCGTCCTGATGAACGCCGATGTCCACGAAGGCCCCGAAATTGGCGACGTTGGTCACCACGCCTTCCAGCACCATGCCCGGCTGTAAGTCCGTCAATTTTTCCACGCCGTCCTTGAACGCGGCGGTTTTGAATTCCGGCCGAGGATCGCGGCCCGGCTTTTCCAACTCCGCCAGGATGTCGCGCACCGTCGGCAGGCCGAAACGATCGTCGGTGAACCGCGCCGGTTCCAACGTTTTGAGAAAGTCGGCATTTCCCAGCACCTCGTGCAACCCACGTCCGCTGGCGGTGAGGATCCGTTCGATCACCGGATAGGCTTCCGGATGGACGGCGGAACGATCCAATGGGTTATCGCCGTGCGGAATGCGCAGGAAACCGGCGGCCTGCTCGAAGGTCTTGTCGCCGAGTCGGGCGATCTGGCGTAACTGCTCGCGTCGCCGAAACGGCCCGTTGGCGTCGCGAAAATCGACGATGTTGCGCGCCAGGGTCGCATTCAGCCCGGCGACCCGCGCCAGCAGCGGCGCGGAGGCGGTGTTCACATCCACCCCGACCGCGTTCACACAGTCTTCAACCACCGCGTCCAGCATCCGCGCCAACCGGGTTTGGCTGACATCGTGCTGGTATTGGCCGACGCCGATGGCCTTGGGATCGATCTTGACCAGTTCCGCCAGCGGGTCTTGCAAGCGGCGGGCGATGGAGGCCGCGCCGCGCAGCGACACATCCACGTCGGGGAATTCCCGCGCCGCCAGTTCCGAGGCGGAATAGACCGAAGCGCCGGCTTCCGATACCACCAGCTTTTGCAGCCGCAGTTCGGGATGGTGCTGCATCAACTCGGTCGCCAGCCGGTCGGTTTCGCGGGAGGCCGTGCCGTTGCCGATGCTCAGCAACTCGACGTGATGACGACGACACAACTCGGCCAGCGCATGCAGGCTATCGTCCCACTGATTGCGCGGCGCGTGCGGATAGATCGTCGCCGTCTCCACCAGCTTGCCGGTGACGTCCACCACCGCGACCTTGACCCCGGTGCGCAGGCCGGGGTCCAGCCCCAGCGTCGGCCTTGCGCCGGCGGGCGCGGCCAGCAACAGATCGCGCAAGTTTCGAGCGAACACCCGGATGGCCTCCTCCTCGGCCATTTCACGAACCTGCTGTTTGAGTTCGGTCTCCAGGTGCGGCAACAGCTTGACTTTCCAGGCCCAGCGGGCGGTTTCCCGCAGCCAGGCGTCGGCGGGCCGGCCTTCATCGCGAATCTGAAACCGCGCGGCGACCCGCCGTTCGCCGGGATCGGGACCGGGCGCGGTCGGAGCGCCAGGCTCGCCGATTTCCAGATGCAGTTGCAGCACACCCTCGTTGCGCCCCCGAAACAGGGCCAATGCACGATGCGAGGGAATCTGGCGGAGTGCCTCCCGATAGTCGAAGTAGTCGCGAAACTTGGCGCCCGCCTCGGCCTTATCCTCCACGACTTGCGAATGCAATACAGCATGGTCCCACAGGAACTCGCGCAACTCGGCCAGCAGTTCGGCGTTTTCGGCGAATTCTTCCATCAGAATTTGCCGCGCGCCGTCCAGCGCCGCCTTCACGTCGGGGACGCCGCCTCCGACATTGATGAATCCGGCGGCGAACGCATCGGGAATTTGTCCCGGATCGTCCAACAGCCCGTGAGCCAGCGGCGCCAGTCCGGCCTCGCGGGCGATCTGCGCCTTGGTGCGGCGTTTGGGCTTGTAGGGCAGATAGAGATCTTCCAGCCGGGTCTTGGTGTCGGCGGCGAGAATCGCGGCTTCCAGATCGGCGTTGAGTTGGTTCTGTTCGCGGATGCTGGCGAGGACGACGCCGCGCCGGTCCTCCAGTTCGCGTAGATAACCGAGCCGTTCTTCCAGCAGGCGCAACTGGGTATCGTCCAACCCTCCGGTGGCCTCCTTGCGATAGCGGGCGATGAATGGCACGGTGGCCCCGCCATCCAGCAGGGCGACGGCGGCTGCCACTTGTTGCTCTCGGGCGGCAAGTTCCTGGGCGAGAATCTGGGTGATGGTCATGGCGGTGATTGGCGACAGGTTGGCTGGCCACGGGGGCCGCATCGTCGGGACCGCCGGGGCGGAAGCGGCTCGGACATCATAGCCGATGGATTTATAACCAAGCTATTGTAGTTTTTTTAATTCCTTCTTCTATCCTTATCGGGTCATGGCCACGCCGCCCCCGCCAGGGGCTGATGCGTTCCCCTCGCGAGGACCGAACAGCCTCGGTGACTGGGGAAAACGCCGGGCCGTGATCGTCGCATCCATCGGAGCGAGAACCCCGTAACCGGCCACCTCCCTGTCTCCGACGGATTGAGTTCCCGTCCGCTTCCGGCAACCCCTCGCGAGGTTTCCCGAAGATCGGCGGGATTTTAACGCTTGTGGGCCGCGCGCCCCAGCAAGGCCCCGACGAAAGCCGTCGACCCCGGCGCGCGAACACCCGACTTCAACCATAGAGGGTAGGAGAAAAGCTTTAATGAACAACGCCGAACGCATGCAAGCTGCTTATAAAAAGCAGTGTAGGGTCACCTTGATCACGGTCGTCGTCGTCACGTTGATGACCCATATTTTTCCGATGTATTTCCTGTTCCCCTCGTTGAACGACATGAGGATTTTCGGTTTTCCCGCCGACTACTGGCTGACGATTGTGATCGGCTGGATATTGGTGCTGCCGGTTCTCTGGCTCTATATCGAAGTCAGTGAAAAGGTCGACCAGGAGATCAACGATTCGAGCAGCGAAGCCGAAGACAGCCCGCAGGGAGGCCACTCATGAAGGCCTGGTTTTTAGCGCTCGCCGCGCTGTTCCTGCCCGCGCTCGCCTTCGCGCAGGATGTCGAGTTTTACGTCTTCGAGCCTTCGCGGGCCGTATCGACGCTCGGTATCATCTACACCATCGCCATGATCGCCCTCTTTCTGTACGTGGGCTGGATATCGAAGAAGCGGGTGACCTCGAGCGACGACTACTTCGCCGCCGGCCGCAGCTACGGTGGTGTCTCGAACGGCCTGGCGATGAGTTCCAACTACATGAGCCTCGCCACCTTCCTGGGCTTCACCGCGCTGCTGTGGCGGATGCAGTACTACGTGGTCGCCCTGGTGATGAGCTTCGTGGCCGGTTTCGTGTTGATCGGGATCGTGCTGGCGCCGGCGCTGCGCCGCTGGGGCAAGTTCACCAGCATGCAGTTCATCGGCGAGCGCTTCGGCACCACCGCCAAGATCGTGGCCGTGCTGTGCATGATCTTCCTGGCCCAGCTCTATCTGATCGGGCAAATGAAGGGGGTCGGCAACGTCTTCCAGGTAATGTTTCATCTGGACTACACCGCCGGCCTGATCATCGGTGGTCTGGTGGTCACCGCCTACGTCACCATCGGCGGTATGTATGGACTGTCCTATAACCAGACCCTGCAGGCGATCATCATGTTGATCGCGCTGTACGTGCCGGCCGTGATTATTCTTTGGCAGTTTGGGGCCGGTCCCGCCAGCCTCTTTCCACCGTTCGGCTACGGCAGTCTGGTGCCGCAAATGCTCGAGGCCATGCCCTCCTACTTCGATCCGTTCCTGACCGTGGATGGCACCGTACCGATGAGCCTCAAGTTCTACGTCGGCGTGTTCTTCTCCATCGCCTGCGGCACCATGGGGCTCCCGCACATCGCGATGCGCTATTTCACCGCGCCGTCGATCCGCAACGCCAAGATGTCGACCCTGTGGGGCACCTTCTTCATCGGTCTGGTGTTTTTCACCACCTTCGCCATCGGCTTCGCCGCCAAGCTGTACAGCGTGGAAGTCATCGAAGGCCAGCAGGGCCTGCAAATTCGACCGAGCGAAGCCGATCTGTTGATTGTGGTGATGAGCCAGGCCTTCACGCCGGGCTGGATCGCCGCGCTGCCCGTGGCCGGGGCGCTGGCGGCCGGCATGTCGACCATCGGCGGCCTGCTGATGACCATCGGCACCGGGTTGGGCAGCGACATCTACTCGACCATCAAGCCGAACGCGCCCGACCAGAGCCGGGTGAAGATGGGCTACATCTTCACCGCGCTGGGTGGACTGGCCACCATCGGTCTGGCGCTCAATCCGCCCGATTTCCTGTTGGAAAGCGTCATCTGGGCGTTTGTGGTCGGGGCCTCGACCTTTACCCCGGTGCTCATCCTCGGCATCTGGTGGAAGGGTGCCAACCGCTACGGCGCCATCTCTGGCCTGGCGATCGGTGGCATCCTGTCGGGCGTGCTGTGGTTCAATAAAGGCGTCCTGTTCGGCATTCCGCTGATTCAGGCTGGCCCGGTCGGGCACCTGGTCACGGGCATCTTCACCATGTCGGCGGCCTGGTTCGCCGTGGTGGTGGTCAGCCTGCTGACCGGTGGGGAGAAGGATGAGAAAATCCTGCGCGAAATCGACCGCATTCACGGCTGGCGGAACTACGATCCCAAGCGTTACAGCAGCAACACCTTCGCCTTGGCGACGGCCGCTCTCGCGCTGTTCTTGATGGTCTGGTCGGCGATGCCCGACCCGGCTCATGCGAAGAAGGAGCCGACTCCGGCCGCCGTGGTTCCGGTTCCTGTTGAAGAAGCGGTTGAGGCTGCTCCTGAAGTGACTGAGGAAGCGGCTGAAGCCGTCGAGGAGGCCACCGAGGCGACCATTGAGGCAGCCGAGGACGCCGCCGAAGCAGCGGCCGAAGCGGCGGAAGCCGCCGCCGAGGCGGCCATGGAAGCCGTCGAGGAGGCCACCGAGACGACCGAGACCGATCCCGGCCAGCAGTAACCCGTCATCCATCGTCGGTGGTTACGGCGGGAGTCCCTTCCGGGGACTCCCGCCTATCGCCCCGATGGTTGTTTCCAGGACTTTCGCTGATCAACTGAGTGCCGTCATTCCCGCGTCAGCGGGAATGACGGAAAGCGAACGTCCTGATTTCATTGAAACGATGCGGGCCATGGCCCGCATCGTTACTTCCCCGTAACGAGTCAAGCTTTTCCGCCATGCCACTGATCGATCTCTTCCTGCTCCGTCCCGAAGCCTTCCGCCACGCCTGCGAAAACCAGCGCGCGCCGCTTTGGATCAGCGCCTTCTTGTTTCTGGTCGGCATCGTCTACGGCGTACTGGTCGCGTTCCTCCAGCGCGCGCTCGGCGGCGAACTGCAAGGTGTGCCGACCGCCACGATTCCGCTGTGGGTGCTGGCGCTGGGCAATAGTTTGATGGGTGTGTTGATCGCCGTTCTCGTACACCTCGGCGTTACGCTGGTCGCGTGGCTGATGGCCAAGGCGGTCGGTGGACCGGGTTATCTGGCCTTGCTCTATCGCACGTCCGGTTACCTGCTACCCTTAACATTGCCGGCCCTACCGGCGCTGGCTTTCAATACCGCCGCGACCACGATCCAGAATCCGACCGCGACGGCGATGCCGTTGCTGTATCTGCCGCTCGCCGGTTTCGGCGCGGCGCTGTTTCTCGCCGGACTCTATCAAGCGCTGCGCGTCACCCAGGATTTAACCCCGTCGCGCACGGCCTTTGCCGTCGCGCTGTTCGCGGCGTTCACCGCGTCGATTATGAGCATCGCCTGAGACCCGGCGACCTGGCCGGGCGCCATCGGGCATAACGAGGTAACGGGTGCGATCCCAGACCGCCATTTTCAACAAGCTGGTGCGCGATTTCATGCGCGATTGCCCGCCGACGGCCCCGGCGAGCGCGACTTGCGCCGAAACCGTCGAACGCATGGTCGCCGCGAATGCCTCCAGCGTCATCGTTACCGACCCTGGCAATCGCATTTTGGGCATCGTCACCGAACAAGATGTGGCCCGGCGAATCGCTTTCAAGGTCTCGCCTGAAACCCCGGTTGAAACCGTGATGACCCGCCGCGTGCTGACCATTCCCGCCGGTGAGTATCTCTACCACGCCATCGGCCGGATGCGGCGTTACAATCTGCGCCATCTCCCCGTCCTGGACGAGAACCGCGCCGTGATCGGCATCCTCAATCTGCATGATGCGTTGTCGGCGGCCTCCGCCCAGATGGTGCAACAGATCGACCTGATCACCCACGAAGGCACCTTGGAGGGGCTCCAGAAGGTCAAGACCGCGCAAGTCGAACTGGCCGCCGAACTGCTGGACGACGGCCTGCCGGCGCCGGAAATCCAGGCGCTGCTGACCCACATCAACAACGACATCTACCGACGCGTCACCAACCTGTGCATTGCCGGACTCGACACCGAAGGTTGGGGCGCGCCGCCGGTCGAGTTTTCGGTGATCGTCATGGGCTCGGGCGGCCGCGGCGAAAACTTTATCTTCCCCGATCAGGACAACGGCTTCATCATCGCCGACTACCCGGACGAGGACCACAACCGCATCGACGGTTATTTCATGGAGTTGGCCAGCCGACTGGTCGCCGCGCTCGATACCGTCGGGTTGCCGCTGTGCCGCGGCTACTGCATGGCGGTCAATCCGATGTGGCGCAAAACCCTGGCGCAGTGGTTTCGCCAACTCGACGGCTGGGGGCGCAAGCGCAATCGGATCGCCCTCCAACTCTCCGATATTTTCTTCGATTTTCAGCCGGTGTGGGGACAAAATCGCGAGCTGGCCCGCGCCCTGCGCGCCCATATCACGACGATGTTGCGCCAGGATCGCGCGTTCCTGCGGGCGATGTACGAAGAAATCAGCGACCATAACGTCGGCCTCGGCCTGTTCGGTGGTTTTGTCACCGAGAAGGAGGACCCCTACTACCGAGGCCAGGTCAACCTCAAGCACCATGCCCTGCTGCCCCTGGTGGAAGCGGTGCGGCTGTTGAGCCTGCGCGAGGGGGTGGAACAGACCGGCACTCTGGCCCGCATGGACGCCCTGCACGATCTCGGCGTGCTCGACGCCAATGCGCGCGAGGAACTGCGGAGCGCTTTCGTCCAAATCGCCAATCTCGTGTTGCGCCAGCAGGTCGCCGATTTCAGGACCGGCAGGAAGGTGACTTATTTCGTCCATCCGGACAGCCTCACCAAACGCGCCAGGGAACACTTGGCGGAGGCCATGAAAGCCATCGACCGCCTGCGCAACCGGGTCCGCGCGGAGTTGACCGGCAATCTGGGCTGAGGCGACCTCTGGCACGGCACTCACTGATTCGAGAAACCCTTATGAAACCGCGTCTGTTCTTCACGCTGGCGTTTAGCGTCATCACCCTGATGATCCTGATGGTCCTGCTGGTGACCTTATGGCTGGGGTTCGAAGACCTGATCCATCATGAAAACCTGGCCAACCCGGAATCCATTGCGCTCTGGGAATACGTGGCGCAGTACGGCGTCAGCGCCGGGTTCTTTGTGATCACCATCCTGTTCGCCGTCTGGTTATTATTCGACGAAGGGGTAGCGAAGCCGCTGAACTACCTGACCCGCGAGCTGCAAACCATCCTGCGCGTCAATCCCCACCAGGAAATCCTCTATGAAGGCCCGCAGCAGCTCGGCCTGCTGTTTCCGACGATCAACATCCTCTGCCAGCGGCTCGCCAACCAGGAACAGGCGATGCTCCAGGCGACCAACGCGGCCACGGCGCGCGTCGAGGAGCAAAAAAGACGCCTGGAAGCCATCCTGATGGATTTGCAGGAAGGAGTGGTGGTCTGCAATCTCAACAATCAGGTGCTGCTGTACAACCAGTTGGCCCTCAAAATTCTGCAAGTCACCGGCGAGCTGGGGCTGGGGCGGTCGCTGTTCACCCTGGTCACTCGCGAACCCATCAGCAATGCGTTCCGCCGCCTCCGGCTACGGGTCGCCGAGGGCCGCCATCGCCACCATCCGCAGGGGACCACCGCCCGGCTGGTCTGCGCCACCACCGACGGCCACCACACCCTGCACGCGCAAATGTCCCTGATCCTCGGCGATGAAGAAACGCCCACCGGTTACGTCATCACCTTCAACGATATCACCGAGGAACTGGCGGCGCTCGGCAAGCGCGACCGGCTTTTGCGCCAAGCCACCGAGGGGCTGCGCGCACCGATCGCCAATCTGTGCGCGGCGACCGAGACCCAGGCTGCCAATCCCGACATGGACCCCACCGCGCGCCTCGCCTTCGAGGAGGTGATTTTCAAGGAAAGCGCCACCCTCAGCGAGACGGTGAATCGACTGTGCCAGGAATACCGCGACGTCATCACCGGCTACTGGCCGATGACCGACGATCTATCCGCCACTCTGCTGGAGATGGTGGCGCTGCGCCTCCGGGAAACTTCGAATATCGAGGTTACCGTGGTGCATCTGCCGCAGTGGCTGCACGGCGACAGCCATTCGATCATTCTGCTGAATGAATATCTGATCCGCCGCATCAACGACCACACCGGGGTCATGGCCTTCGATATCGGTGCCGAGGCGGGACGGCGCCAGGTCTACATCGATATCGCCTGGAGCGGTGAACCGCTGCCGGCCTCGGTGCTCGATGGGTGGCTCGACGATCCGCTGCCCGGCGCACCGGGGGGACTGACCGTGCGCGATGTGCTCGATCATCACAAGAGTGAGATGTGGAGCGATCGACGCATCGATGATCTGGCCCGGGTGCGGGTGCCGATGCTGCCGGCGCGCGATCTGCCCACGGTGAGCGATCTGCCGGCGCGACCGGAATTTTATGATTTCGCCCTGCTCCAGCAAGCGCCGCCCGGCGACGATCTGGCCGCACGGCCGCTCAAGTCCCTCGATTATGTGGTGTTCGATACTGAGACCACCGGCCTCAAGCCCTCGGAAGGCGATGAAATTATTTCCATCGCTGGAGTGCGCATCGTCCAGGGCCGCATTCTCACTGGCGAGATCTTCGACCGCCAGGTCAATCCCGGCCGCCTCATCCCCAAGGAATCCACGCGCTTTCACGGCATCACCGACGAAATGGTCAACGGGAAACCGCCGGTCCACCTGGTGCTGCCGCAATTTCATCAATTTGTCGGTGACGCTGTACTGGTCGCCCACAATGCCGCGTTCGATATGAAGTTTCTCAAGCTGAAGGAGGCGGAGAGCGGCGTGGTCTTCGCCAACTCGGTGCTCGACACCCTGTTGCTGTCGGTCTTCCTTCACGATCACACCCAGGAACATAATTTGGACGCCATCGCCGCGCGGTTTGGGGTACAAGTCTCGGCGCGACATACCGCGTTGGGCGATGCTTTGGTGACTGCGGGGGTTTTCGTGCGGATGCTGGAATTATTGGAAGATATGGACGTGAACACGCTGGGGCAGGCGATTGCGGCTTCTTCGTCGATCGTTGAAATCCGGGCGCAGCAACGGCAATTCTAAGAATCTGTAAAAAAACACTCTAACTCACCAACCACGCGCACCAAACCAGTATCTCCTTGGCAGCGTCGCCGATCCAGCCGCTGGAAGCGAACCACCAGCAGCCGAACCCTTCCGCCGCCCACCGCCCAATCTTCGGAATTCTTCATTCTTTTAATGGGGTTGGCATGGACCTTGATGGCAAAACCGCCCGGAAATCTCGCAAGCGCTACCTTGTGATCGGACTGTTCCTGGGGCACGTCACGGGGTTTCTGTCTTCGCTGGATGCCTTGATGTCGACGCGCACCGCGCCGGGCGCAATCGCATGGATCGTCTCGTTGAACGCGATGCCTCTCGTGGCGGTGCCGGCCTACTGGATCCTCGGGCGCAGCAAGTTCCAGGGTTATGTGATCGGTCGGCGCGAGGATGACACGCTGCTATACCGAAACCTGAATGACAGCATGTTGCTGATTCATCAGTATCGCGTCATGCTGCCGCCCGGCGAGCGCCAGGTCCAGGCGATCGAACGTCTGGCCAAGATGCCGCTGGTTGGCGGCAACCGCGTCGAACTGCTGGTCGACGGGGAGGCGACATTTCGCAGCATGTTCGAAGGCATCGCCACGGCAAAGGAATATGTGCTGGTGCAGTTTTATATCGTCCGCGACGACGACCTGGGCCGCGAGTTGCAGCATCTGCTGCAAACCAAGGCGCGCGAAGGCGTGACCGTACATTTCCTGTACGACGAGATCGGCAGCTATCGCCTGCCCACAAGCTTTCTCGACGCACTGGTCGACGCGGGCGTCCGCGTGCACCGCTTTCACTCCACGCGTGGATCGGGCAACCGGTTTCAACTCAATTTCCGCAATCACCGCAAGATCGTGGTGGTCGACGGCCGCTACGGTTGGGTGGGCGGACTGAATGTCGGCGACGAATATCTCGGCCGCAACCCGCGCGTCGGCCTCTGGCGCGACACACACCTAAAGATGGAAGGGCCAGCGACTTTATGCCTGCAGTTGTCCTTCGTCGAGGACTGGCACTGGGCGACGGGCGCAATCCTGGCGCTCGATTGGGAGCCGGTGCCCGCCACGGACAGCGACGTGCCGGTGTTGTTGCTGCCGAGCGGCCCGGCCGACCGTTTTGAAACCGCAAGTCTGATGGTCCAGCACGCCATCAGCTCCGCCCATCGCCGCCTGTGGATTTCGAGCCCCTACTTTGTCCCCGACGAAGGCGTGCTCGGGGCGCTCAAGCTCGCCGCCCTGCGCGGCGTGGACGTGCGCGTCCTGATTCCCGAACGACCCGACAATTTTCTGACCCACTACGCCGCTTACGCCTTGGTCGGGCCGTTGCTCGAAGCCGGCGTGCGCATCCATCGCTACACGGCCGGATTCCTGCACGCCAAGACGATGCTCGTCGACGAACTCGCGTCGGCGGTGGGAACGGTGAATTTCGACAACCGCTCGTTCCGCCTCAATTTCGAGATCACCGCCTGGGTCATGGACGAAGAGTTCGCCCGCGAGATGGAAGCAATGTTCGAGCAGGATTTCGCCCGCTCGCGACTCATGACCGTCGATGAGGTATCGGAAAAACCGTGGTGGTTTCGAGCCGCGTCGCGTGCGGCGTATCTTACGGCACCGGTGTTGTAACCGGCGCGGCGGATCATTCGGCCAACGCCGCGCGCCGGTCTGGATCTTCATGCGCTTCAGGCTTCGGCGACTCGTCCGGGCACCGATACAATGCGCTCGACCGCCGGCACCGATGCCTGGAAGTAGCGCAGGCGCAGCGCGTTGCCGAGCACGAACACGCTCGACAGCGACATCGCCGCCGCCGCGAAAATCGGCGACAGGAGCACGCCGGCGGCGGGGTAGAACACGCCCGCCGCAAGTGGAATCAGCGCGGCGTTGTACGCGAACGCCCAGAACAAGTTTTGCCGGATGTTGCGCATGGTCGCGCGCGACAGCGCGATCGCGCGCGAGACGCCCATCAGATCGCCCGACATCAGCACCACGTCGGCGCTTTCGATCGCAACATCGGTGCCGGTGCCGATCGCGAGGCCGACATCGGCCTCGGCGAGCGCTGGCGCGTCGTTGATGCCGTCGCCGACGAAGGCGATCCGGCGACCGTCGCCGCGCAGATTCTTGAGCGCATCCACCTTGCCGTCGGGCAGCACCTCAGCCACCACCTCGTCGATGCCGACCTGACGCGCGATCGCTCGCGCGGTACGCGCATGGTCGCCGGTGATCATCGCGACCCGCAGTCCCAGCGCATGCAGCGCGCGCACCGCCTGCGCCGAGGTCGGTTTGAGCGGGTCGGCCACCGCGATGATCGCTGCCAGCCGGCCATCGATCGCGGCGTATAGCGGCGTCTTGCCCTCGTCGCCCAAGCGGGCGGCGTGTTCGGCGAAAACGGCGACCTCGAGGCCGAGCGCGCGCATCAGGCGGTCGGCGCCGACCTCGACCGTACGTCCGGCAACCCGCGCCCGTACCCCGTGGCCGGCGGTGGCTTCGAAGTCTTCCGCGGCGGCGAGTTCGAGTCCGGCCTCGCGCGCGGCGGCGACGATGGCCTCGGCGATCGGATGCTCCGAGCGGCGTTCGACCGCCGCGATCAGCGCCAATACCTCGTCATGCGCGAATCCGTCGGCGCAAACCAGGTCGGTGAGTTCGGGACGGCCGACGGTCAGTGTGCCGGTTTTGTCCAGCGCCACCACGTCGGCGTCGCGCAGCATCTGAAGCGCTTCGCCCTGGCGGAACAACACCCCCATCTGCGCCGCGCGCCCGGTCGCGACCATGATCGAGGTCGGCGTGGCCAGTCCCATCGCGCACGGGCAGGCGACGATCAGCACCGCGACCGCATTCACCAGGGCGAAGGTGAGCGCCGGGTCCGGGCCGAACGCGAGCCACACCAGAAAGGTCACCATCGCGATGCCCATGACCACCGGAACGAACACCAGGGTGACTTGGTCCACCAGCGCCTGGATCGGCAGCTTGGCGCCCTGAGCGGCCTCGACCATGCGGATGATCTGCGCGAGCACGGTGTCGGCACCCACCTTAGTCGCGCGAAAGCTGAATGCGCCACGGGTGTTGAGCGTGCCGCCGACCACCGGCGAGCCGGCGGTCTTTTCCACCGGTATCGGTTCGCCGGTGATCATCGATTCATCGACAAAGGACGAACCCTCGACCACTTCACCGTCGACCGCGATCTTTTCGCCCGGCCGCACCTGGAGCAGATCGCCGACCACGACCTCCTCGATCGGGAGTTCGCGCGCTTCGCCGTCGCGGAGCACCCGCGCGGTGCGGGGCTGGATGCGCATCAGCCGCTGGATGGCCTCGCTGGTGCGTCCGCGCGCCCGTGCTTCGAGCAGCCGCCCGACCAGGATCAGCGTGATGATGACCGCGGCCGCCTCGTAATAGACGTTGACCGTGCCTTCGGGCAATACCCCTGGCGCGAAGGTCGCGACCACCGAGTAGCCCCAGGCCGCGCCGGTGCCGATCGCGACCAGCGCGTTCATGTCGGGTGCGCCGCGCAACAGGGCCGGCACGCCCTTCTTGAAGAAGCGCAGCCCCGGCCCGAACAGCACCAGCGTGGTCAGCACGAATTGCAGCCACACGCTCTCCCGATGGCCGAGGTTCGCCACGATCCACTCGTGCGCGCCGGGAACGAAGTGCGAGCCCATCTCGAGCGCGAACACCGGCAGGGTGAGCGCCGCCGCGATCCACACCGCGCGCTGGAGGTTGCGCTCCTCGGCCGCCGCGTCGGCCGCGCGCGTCGCCTCGCTGACGTCGGCGGCGGACCGCGCACCGTAGCCCGCCTTCCTGACCGCGGCGACGAGCGCCGCGACCGGTGCCGCCCCGATGACCCGTGCCCGCCGGGTGGCGAGATTCACGCTGGCGTCGATCACGCCCGGTACGCCCCGCAACACCTTCTCGACTCGACCGACGCAGGCCGCACAGCTCATGCCCTCAATGTCGAGAACGAGTTCGTCGCGTCGGACCTCGTAACCGGCCTTCTCCACCGCACCGGAAAGGTCCGCGAACGCAACGCCCGGCGCGACCGTCACCGTGGCCGCTTCGGTCGCCAGGTTCACGCTCGCGGCGCGCACGCCCTCGACCTTCAGCAACGCTTTTTCAACATGCGCCACGCAGGACGCACAGCTCATCCCGGTCACATGCAGGGTACGTACCTCGCCTTCCGGCACCGTCGTGATGCTCATGGCTGTTTTCCTCTTCGAATGCTGGCGATAGTCCAAGCTGTAGACCCTTGACACCCTTGGAAGGTCAAGAGGGTTTAATGATTGGGTATGCTCGACCTTTCACATCCAAAGATCACCCGTACGATCCACGCGCGTCGGGAGAATGAGAGACTGTTGAAAACCCCGCATTGATTGTTCGGAAAAATTTGCTTGCGGTGCCCGCTTTTGGTTTGTGGACGCCGGCTGGAAGTGACTCCACGTTATTAAGATCAAAGGCTTAGTTTTAGACGGCGGGTGTTCGCCCGTTACCGGACGGCGATGTCCGGCCGGGAGTTGGGAGATTTAGCAAGGGGCAAACGATGTGGGGTTCTTGAAGCCAAAACGGGGTGCCAGATCGCAATGAGCGTCCGTGGCTACCCGAGCGCGGCCGGTGTTGGCGATGGATTCGCGGGCGGCGATGGCGTGAAGGCTCCTGTCATTGAAGCCTTGGACCACGGGAATGCCCCAATCCTGCGGCGCGGTCCGGCTGGAAACGACCTCGGGAAGCGCGGTGCGGTTGTTGAAGCTCCGAACCACGGGAATGTTCCAATCCTGCGGCGCGGTCCGGCTGGAAACGACCTCGGGAAGCGCGGTGCGGTCGTTGAAGCCGCCGGCGTGGGCGGTGGCAAGACCGGAAAGAGCGGTAATCAGACTGAAGCTGGCGACGACGATGGCGGTTTTCATGAGAGGGCTCCTCAGATGAGGTGGTTGCGGATTCCGCCTTTCGGGCGGGTTCGCGAGCAGAATAGAAGTTCGGCCCTGACCCCCGGATGACCGGAAGATTACGGATTCGTCATTGAAAACTCACGGCAAGGTCGCTTCGGCGGGCGCGGGTACCGGCACCGCCGGCGCGTTTTTCCGCTCGCGCCCCACCTCCCACTGCTTGACGATCGCGTAGATTGCGGGAATCACGACGAGCGTCAGCACGGTCGAGGAGACCATACCGCCGACCATCGGTGCGGCGATGCGGCGCATCACCTCGCTGCCGGTGCCGATACTCCACATGATCGGCAACAGGCCGGCGATGACCGTCACCGGTAGTAATGGCAAATAAGCTTTCATAACCTGCCCTTACCTGTGGATTGAACGTTGAAACCGGTTTGATGGCGGGATCTCGACTTTGGCGATTACTCCGAGGAACCACCGGTCGCACCGTCCTGTTGGCCCATGTGCATTCGCATCATCATCTGCATCATCATCTGCATCATGTCTACCCGTTTTTCCATCATGTCTACCCGTTTTTCCATCATGTTCGGTTCCATCCTCGCCATCCGCCGCATCATGTCCGGCTTCATTCCATCCATGCTCTTGGCACCGGACCTGGCATCCGACATCATCGGGCATACCATCGTCATGTCCTTCATCATTGCCTCCATGGTCGCCATCTGCTCTTCCATCATCCGCATTCGAACCTGGGGATCGCTGGTCTGGCGGATCATCCGCATCCGCTCTTTCATGGCCTGCATCCGGGTGTCTGGCACAACGTCGGTTGTCGCCGCTTGGTCTTGGGTCGGATGATGCTCGGCATGTTCGTCGGTTGCCGGCGCGGCAGCCACCACCGAAGCGGACAGCAAAAGAGCCGACAGCAGGCCGATCTGCGGCTTTATCGATTGCATTGCATACATGGCGATCTCCTCAAATGTAGGTCGAAATATCTTGGGGGATTTTGCAGCTTCAACTCGATGATGCGGTCTGACGCCGAACAGGAAGCTGACGGGGAGATTACATTTTTGTCATCTTCATACCGGACGCGGTCGGAGATGACAGAATGAGACGGTGTTCAAGATGATTGACGGAGCCCGCCGTGAAGATTCTGATCGTGGAAGATGAAGCGAAGACTGGCGACTATTTACGGAAAGGTCTCGGCGAGGCTGGGTTCGTCGTCGATCTGGCGCACGACGGTGTTGACGGACTGCATCTGGTGCAGACCGGCGATTATGACCTGGTTGTGTTGGACGTGATGCTGCCCGGACTGGACGGTTGGGCGGTGCTGCGGACGCTGCGACGCGAAGGGCATGAGATGCCGGTACTGTTCCTGACCGCGCGGGATCAGGTCGAGGACCGGGTTCGCGGGCTGGAACTCGGTGCCGACGATTATCTGGTCAAACCGTTCGCGTTTTCCGAGTTGCTGGCCCGGGTCCGCACCCTGCTGCGACGCGGCAAAACCAAGGAGCCGGAAGTGTTCGGGGTCGCTGATCTGGAACTCGATCTGCTGCGCCGGCGGGTGACGCGGGCCGGCGTACGTATCGACCTGACCGCCAAGGAATTCGCGCTGCTGGAGTTGTTGCTGCGCCGCCAGGGCGAGGTGTTACCGCGCTCGTTGATCGCCTCTCAGGTATGGGACATGAACTTCGACAGCGATACCAATGTCATCGAGGTGGCGGTACGGCGGTTGCGCGCGAAAGTGGACGACCCCTTCGAGCCCAAGCTGATCCGCACTGTGCGCGGAATGGGTTACGTGCTCGAAGCCGCCGAGACGCGATGAAATTTCCCCGGACTCCGCTGTCGCTTACCGCGCGCCTTGCCCTGTTGTTTGCAATGCTCGCGGCCGTTCTGCTGATGGTGGTCGGCATGGCGCTCGAGCACGCCGTGGAGGCGCACTTCGAAGAACTCGATCACCAAGATCTGGCCTCCAAACTGACGGTCATCAGCAGGGTGCTGGCGCGCATCACTTCGGAAGAGGATCTCAACAGGTTGCCCCAGCGTCTCGAAGACGCCCTGGCGGGTCATGACTTGGTCGCGGTACTGGTGCGAGATGAGGGAGGAAGCGGGATTTACGCCGCCCGAGCCGCCCGCTTCGCGCCCGCCCAGCTTGCTGGCGTCCCGTTATCGGAGACCGCGCGCAATTGGAAGCGGGAGGGTCATCAATACATCGGCCGCGAGGCGACGCTCCTCATTCCACTGCCGGAGCCGCTACCGGTGCGGGTACTGATCGGCCTGGACATCAGCCATCACGCGCACTTTCTGACCAGCGTTCGAAACCGGCTGTGGATCGGTATTTCAGCGGCGGTACTGGCGGCCGCGCTGCTGGGCTGGTTCGCCGCGCGCAAGGGGCTGGCACCGTTGCGACGGGTGACCGCCGCCGCCCGCCGTCTCTCTACCGAACGATTGGGCGAGCGTCTTTCGGAAAGCGATGCCCCGGCGGAGATGCTGGCGCTGGTGGAAGCCTTCAACGGCATGTTGGACCGGCTCGAAGCCGCATTCCTCCGTCTCAGCGATTTCTCAGCCGATATCGCTCACGAATTGCGCACCCCGGTATCCAACTTGATGACCGAAACTCAAGTAGCGTTGTCGCGCTCGCGCTCGGCCGACGAATATCGCGAGACCTTGCATTCCAATCTGGAAGAGCTGGACCGGCTGGCGCGCATGATCGCCGACATGTTGTTTCTCGCCAAGGCGGACAACGGCCTGCTACCGCGTCCGGTTGAAACCGTTGCCTTGGAGACCGAAGTGCGGGCGCTGATGGAGTTCTACGAGGCGCTGGCCGAGGAAGAGGGTATCCACCTGAGCCTGACCGGCACCGCCACGGTGACGGGCGACCGTCTGATGTTGCGCCGCGCGCTGTCCAACCTCATTGCAAATGCCCTACGCCACACGCCGGCCGGCGGTCAGGTGACCCTCCAGATTGAGAGGGAAGGCGATAAAACCCGACTCCTGGTGTGCAATCCGGGGGACACCATTCCGCCGGAACAACTGCCCCGGCTGTTCGAACGCTTCTACCGGGGCGACCCGTCCCGAGTGCGTCAAGGAGAGAGTACGGGCCTGGGACTTGCGATCACCCGGTCGATCATTGAGGCCCATGACGGCGGCATCGACGTCGAATCGGCAAACGGAGTGACGACGTTCCGCCTGCATTTGCCTCGGTCCAAGGCATCGGCCTCCAGCGCGGGGGATAATGAACCGCAAGGACCCAGGGCGCGGGACACGCAACCGATAACCCCGCGATGAATCGAAAGTGCTGAATACCGACCCACAACCGACTGACCCATGATTTTCAGGAGTCCACATGAAAGCAAACGCATACTTCCGCCTCACTCGCCACCTTGTGTCGGGTCTCGTCCTGTTCGCCGTTCTGGGCGCCGGTTCCGCTCTGGCCGCTGGCGAGGTCGTGGTGATGTACAAGGACCCCAATTGCGGCTGTTGTGGCCAATGGGCCGACCACCTGCGGGAGAATGGCTTCATCGTCAACGAGATCGCCACCCGTGAGATGAGTCGGGTCAGGAGCGAGGCCGGCGTACCACGGGCGCTCGGTTCCTGCCATACCGCGACGGTCGATGGCTATGTCGTCGAGGGCCATGTACCGGCTGCCGACGTGAAGCGGTTGCTCGCGGAAAGGCCGCCGGTCGTCGGCATATCCGCGCCGGGCATGCCGCTCGGTTCGCCCGGCATGGAAGGACCTTATCCGCCTGATCGCTACAACGTGATGAGCTTTGACGCCCAGGGCAACACGCAGTTATTCAACAGCCACTGATCGTGGATCATCGGGTCCCAGAACCTGCCGGACGAACGGGTGGCGGCTGAACCCTTCCGCCCGCCGACTGCCCAACTCCCGAAATCAAACCTTGGAATCCCCCCGCACTTCGGAGCTCTCATGTCAAGCAGTCGGATTCTCATTGCCCTCCTGTGGCTGGCGCTGGCCCCCGCGACTTTCGCCGCGCCGCCGGTTCACGAATTCACCCTGGATAACGGCTTAAAAATCCTGGTGCGCGAGGACCGCCGCGCCCCGGTGGTGGTCGCGCAGATCTGGTACAAGGTTGGCTCCAGTTACGAACCCAGCGGTCTGACCGGCATTTCCCACCTGCTGGAACACATGATGTTCAAAGGCACCCCGGACGTGCCGGGCGGCGAGTTCTCCCGCCTGATCGCCGCCAACGGTGGCAACCATAACGCCTTCACCGGGCGCGATTTCACCGCCTATTTCCAGACGCTGGAGAAGGACCGGCTGGAACTCAGCTTCCGGCTGGAAGCCGACCGGATGCGCCATCTGCTTTTAGACCCGGAAGAAGTTGCCAAGGAAAAGCAGGTCGTGGCCGAAGAACGCCGGCTGACCACCGACGATCGGCCGCAGGCGTTGACGCGGGAGCAATTCCACGCCGCCGCCTACGTCACCAGCCCCTACCGCAACCCCATCATCGGCTGGATGCAGGACATCGAAAATACCACCCCGGAAGACTTGCGGCGCTGGTACCAACAGTGGTACGCGCCGAACAATGCGACGCTGGTGGTGGTTGGCGATATCGACCCGGAGCAGGTTCGCGACCTGGCGGAAAAGCACTACGGACCGCTGCAGACCAGCGACCTGAACCCGCCCAGGCCGGCGGCGGAAATCTCCCAACTGGGCGAACGGCGCATCGTGGTGAAGACTCCGGCGGAAGTCCCTTACGTCATGCTCGGCTATAAGGTCCCCACCCTCAAGTCGGGCGACGAGGAGTGGGAGCCTTACGCGCTGGCGGTGCTGGATGGCGTTCTCGACGGCGGCAACAGCGCCCGCCTCAGCCGTCATCTGATCCGCGGCTCGCAAGTCGCGGCGTCGGTTGGTGCCGGCTATAACCTGACGTCGCGGCTGGAAGAGCTGTTCGTGCTGGCCGGCAATCCGGCGCCGGGCCGCTCCAGCGCCGAACTGGAACAGGCGCTGCGCGCCGAAGTGGCGCGCTTGCGCGAGGACCTGGTCGATCCCGACGAACTGGCGCGGGTGGTCGCGCAGGTGGTCGCCGCCGATGTCTACCAGCAGGATTCGTTGTTCTACCAGGGAATGCGCCTGGGCATTCTGGAAACGGTCGGGCTGGGCTGGAACCGGCTCGACGACTATGTGGCGCGGATTCAGGCGGTCACCCCCGAACAGGTGCGTGAAGTCGCCCGCAAGTATCTGATCGACGACCGGCTGACCGTGGCGACGTTGGAACCGCTGCCGCTGGACGGAAGCCGCCCGGCCGCGCCCGACGCTGGAGTCGATCATCATGCGATTCGTTGAAGATGTTTCCTGCCCCCAAACCCCTTTCTCCCGAGGGAAAGGGAAAAAGGACGCCCCCAATCATGCCTAATTTGAAATGGTTGCTGTCCGGCATTCTGACCGCCGGACTCCTGCTGGCTTCCAATCCGGTCGTCGCCGTGCCCGAAATCCAGCACTGGCGCACCGCCAACGGGGTGCCGGTTTACTTCATCGCCGCTCGGGAACTGCCGATGGTGGACGCGCAAATTCTGTTCGACGCCGGGTCGGCGCGCGACGGCGAACGGCCCGGATTGGCGATGCTAACCAACTCCTCGTTAGAGGAGGGTGCCGGCGACTGGTCGGCTGATGTCATCGCCGACCGGCTGGAACGAGTCGGCGCGCGACTCGGCACCAGTTCGCGGCGCGACTCGGCGGTGGTTTCGCTGCGCAGCCTGACCGAGCCCCGTTACTTGCAGCCCGCCGTCGACACCGTGGCCCGCTTGCTGAAGGAGCCGACCTTCGCGCCCGAGGCGCTGAATCGGGTCCGCCAGCAAATGCTCACCGCGCTTCAGGGGCGCGCTCAGTCGCCCGGGGCCATCGCCCAGGATGCGTTCTATCAGGCGCTGTACGTCAGTCACCCCTACGGCTCGCCGCCCCACGGCACCGCCGCCAGTCTGAACGCCATCACCCGCGACGAGGTACGGGATTTTCACCGCCGCCATTACACGGTCGCCAACGTGGTGGTGGCCATCGTCGGCGACCTGGACCGCTCCGGCGCCGAACAACTGGCCGACGCCCTGGTCGGCGGCTTGCCCGAGGGCGAGACCATCCCACCGCCGCCGCCGGTTCCCGCGCTGACCGCCAGCCAGACCCTCCGCATCCCTCATCCAGCCAGTCAGAGCCATCTCCTGATCGGCCAAGTGGGCATCAGCCGCGCCGACCCGGATTACCATGTGCTCTATCTAGGCAACCACATCTTGGGCGGCGGCGGGCTGGTCTCCATCCTGGCCCAGGAAATCCGCGAGCAGCGCGGGCTGGCCTACAGCGCCTACAGCGCCTTCTCACCCATGCGTCAGGCCGGTCCCTTCCTGATGAACCTGCAAACCCGCAACGACCAGGTGGACACTGCGCTGGAAGTCGCCCAGACCACTCTGCGCGCGTTCACCACCGACGGTCCCGAGGTGCAGGTATTGGAAGAAGCCCGCCAGAACATCACCGGTGGCTTCGCCCTCAACCTGGCGGGCAACCGTAACTTGGCGAACTACTTGGGCGTCATCGCCTTTTATGGTTTGCCGCTGGACTATCTGGAGAATTTCATCGGAGTGATGAACGGAATGACCTTGGAACAGGTCCGAACCGCCTGGCAGCGGCACGTACAACCAGAGCGCCTGGTCACCGTCATCGTCGGCGGCGAGCCGGTCCCACTTGCCGCGCCGACCCAACCCGATTCATGAGTCGGCCCAGCGGCAGACCCACCAATCAACTGCGCGTCATCGCCGGCCAATGGCGCGGCCGGCGATGGTCTTTTCCCGATCTGCCGGGATTGCGGCCTACCCCGGATCGAGTGCGGGAAACCCTGTTTAATTGGCTGGCCCCGGTGCTGCCCGGCGCGCGCTGCCTGGATCTGTTCGCTGGCAGCGGAGCGCTGGGCATCGAGGCCCTGTCGCGCGGCGCGGCCGAGGTGATCTTCGTGGAGCGCCATCCCCTCGCGGCGCGCGCTTTGCGGGAAAACCTGGAGCGTTTACAGGCCCGCGAGGCGTGCGTGGAACCGGCCGACGCGCTGGATTGGCTGCGCCAGCCGGGCCGACCCTTCGAGATCGCGTTCCTCGATCCGCCGTTTGGCGAAGCGTTGCTGGAACCCGCGTGCGCGGCCTTGGAACAGGGCGGCTGGTTGGCGGCGGACTCCTGGATCTATCTGGAAGGAGAAGCGGCGACGCACCGGCCCGCGTTGCCCGCTTCCTGGGTGGCTCATCGGGATAAAATTGCCGGGGCCGTCGCTTACCGGCTCCTGCGGCGGCGGACCCCAACCCTCTTCACCGCTTCCGTCCCGGCGATACCGAAAGTCGACGCTCCCCAGGAAAAGGGTCGGGGGGAAAGTTGCCTTGCCCCTCGGCTTTCCCGATAATCCGCGCAACCCTTCGCACCGCCAGGAACTTCACTATGTCCGTCGTCGCCATTTATCCCGGCACCTTCGATCCCATCACCAACGGTCATGTCGACCTGGTCCAACGTGGTGCCCGCATGTTCGAACGCCTGATCGTCAGCGTCGCCGCCAACCCCAACAAGCAGCCGCTGTTCTCGTTGGAGGAGCGGGTCGGCATGGCGCGCGAAGTGCTGGCGCATCTGCCCACGGTCGAGGTCTGCGGTTTCGATATCCTGCTGGTGCAGCATGCCAAGAGCGTCGGTGCCAACGTCATCATGCGCGGGTTGCGCGCCGTGGCCGACTTTGAATTCGAGTTCCAGTTGGCCAGCATGAACCGCCGGCTGGACCATCAGATCGAATCCATTTTCCTGACTCCCGCCGAACAATACGCGTTCATCTCCTCCAGCCTGGTGCGCGAAGTCGCCAAGCTGGGCGGCAACATTACACCGTTCGTCCATCCCACGGTCGAGGCGGCGCTGGCGGCCAAATTTCTGTCTCGTCAATAATTGAGTAAAATACTCGGAAATTCGTTGCGACCCGCCGCGGTCGCGACGGCTCTCCCAAAAGAGAGATCCACGGTTCCCGCAAACGCGGGCTTTTGCAACCTGAGGAGCCAACCATGGCGCTGATGATTACCGACGAATGCATCAATTGTGATGTGTGCGAGCCGGAATGCCCGAATGAAGCCATTTATCAGGGTGAGGAAATCTACGAAATCGACCCGAGTCGCTGCACCGAGTGCGTGGGCCATTATGATGTGCCGCAGTGCATTGAGGTCTGCCCGGTCGATTGTATTATTCTGGATCCCACTCATGCCGAAACCGACCAACAACTGCGCGCCAAGTACGAACGATTGACGACCTTGGCTTGAGCGTCTCCAACCAGGAGGCGGGCTGAACACGAAAGGTTCTCCCTCCTCCCTCCCGCAATTCCTTTACGCTCGCTTCCCCGGCGCGCCTGGCCTCTCGGGCAACCGCCACCTCGTTTCGAACGATCCGGTCAAGCCAGCGCGCCACCGATCAATCGCTACCGCCCTTCGCGCATCCCATCACCTTCGGGGTGCGAATTCACTCGACGCCGAGCGTCGGTCATCAGCCGGTCATTACCGATTCCTGGAGCCGGAGCCGGCCGTTTTTTCCCATGCCAATCCACAGGAGGAGGCTTAGTTATGTCTGTTCGTTGGTTCATCGCTATCGGCCTCTGCGCGCTGCTGGTTCAGGGTTTGTACGCCCAACCGGCCCCGGACTTGCCGGAACCCTCGGCCGAGAACGCACAGCCCCCCACTGCGGATCCTCCCACGCTGGATGCACAATTACGGACCCTCCTGGAAACGATCCAGACCGTGGAGGCCGAACGAACCGCCATCAACCGCCAGTTGCGGCGGACCACCGATGTCGACGAGGCACAAACCCTCAAGGAACAGGTGGATCAACGCACCCGCCGCCTCCAAGAGCTGCGGATTTACTTCGAGGAACTGGCGACCAGGGGTTTGAGTACGGACACCCTCAGACAGCAGCCTGAAGTCCAGTTCAACTGGCAGCAGGAATTGGAGGAAGTGGTCGGGCCGTTGCTCGATGAACTCAAACAGTTGACCGAACGACCGCGCACCATCGATCGACTGCGCGGCGAACAGAACCGGGTCGCGAACCAGATCCAAATCGCCGATACGGCGATCGGCCGCTTGGAAACCGCGCTCGAAACGGTAGAGACGCCCGCCGTGACCGAGGCGCTGGAAAGCGTACTGGAGAAGTGGCGGGACCACCAAGAAGAGGCCCAACGCCACCTGCAGCGCACCAACACCCAACTCGAGCAGCTTACGACGCCCAGCACTGAAAATTACCGAGAGCGCTTCGTCGCTGCTTTCACCCAGTTTACCAGCGGCCGCGGACTCAGTTTGGCGCTGGCGGTCGGTGGATTCCTCCTGACCTACCTGACGTTGTTGGGACTCAGCCGTCTGTTGGGTTGGTTGACCCAACGCCGGCACCCGTCGAGGACGCGAAGCCTGACCCGAGTGACCGCCCTGCTCTTTCGCGGCCTGACCCTTATTCTGGCTCTGTCCGTCACTTTCATCATCCTGTACGTTCGCAGCGACTGGTTATTGCTCGGCCTGCTGATTCTGGTGCTGCTCGCGATTCTGTTGGCGTTACGGCAATCGCTGCCGCGCCACATGCGGGAAATTCGCACCTTGCTTGACATGGGCAGCGTTCGGGAAGGAGAGCGCATCATTTATGCGGGCATACCCTGGCGCATTAACACCCTGAATTTCTACTCGACCCTGCACAACCCCCTGTTGCGCGGTGGTCTCTTGCGCCTGCCGCTCGACCGACTGGTCGACTTGGAGTCACGTCCCCAGGCTGCGGACGAACCCTGGTTTCCCAGCCGGGAGAATGACATCATCATTTTGGACGGCGATATTTGGGGCAAGGTGTTGTTGCAGACCCCCGAAATCGTACAAGTGCGGGTGATCGGTTCGATCAAGACCTTCACCGTGGCCGACTATCTCGGCAAAAACCCTCGCAATCTATCGATGGACGGCTTCGCGATCCCCATCGTTTTCGGGCTGGACTACCGACATCAGGCGGAAATCCTGAACGATATCGTCCCCCGCATGCGCGCTTATCTGGAAGAGCAACTGCAACAGCAGCCCTTCCACCCTCATCTCACCGCGCTGCTGGTCGAATTCAACGAAGCGGCCGGGTCTTCGCTCAACCTGCTGATCGTGGGGGTGTTCACCGGTGCCGGCGCCGAAGACTACTGGGCGATTCGCCGCTTCCTGCAACGTACCGCAGTGAGTGCTTGCAACCAATACGGCTGGACCATTCCGTTCGACCAGCTGACGGTCCACATGGCGCCGGGTGCCGCGGAGGTCAAAACCGCGACCCTACCGAGCGACCTTGGTTGACCGCAGGCAACGGTGACGACCGTTTGTCCGAACCAGGTCGGTCATCGAGGAACGGCCCGCCCACCGCATCCGGTGGGCGGGCGCGGCTCCAGCAACCGGGATTCATCGCTCGTAACCTTCATGCTGGGTCTTCATTCTTCCATCACCAAAGTGCGGTACATTGTCGCCAGGCATTCAACCCGCGCCCGCCGTGACGGTTCGAATCCATCCACAGCGTGACGCTACACGGTTGCTGTACGCCCGTTTGTCATGCCCATCCTTGATGAGGATTGCCGTCGCCATGCTCGGAACTCTACGCCGCATCGTTCAGGAGGTCAGCACCGCGCCGGACCTGCCCAGCGCGTTGGCGATCACGGTCAACCGGATCCGGGATGCGATGGGCGTTGCCGCCTGCACGGTCTATCTAGCCGACGAAGACAACCGCGAATACGTGCTCATGGCGACCGCTGGCCTGAACCCCCAGGCGGTGGGCCGGGTGCGGTTGAACGCCCGACAGGGGTTGATCGGACTGGTCGCCGAACGCCGGGAACCGCTGAACCTGGAGGATGCTCCGCTCCACCCACGGTTTTATCCGGTTTGTGAGGTTTGCGAGGACGATTACCACGCCTTCCTGGGAGTGCCCCTGATCCAATACCGGCGAGTGCTGGGCGTACTCACGGTCCAGCATCCGACCATCCGCCAGTTCGAGTCCAACGAGGTGGATTTTCTGGTCACCATCGCCGCGCAATTGGCCAGCACGCTCAACCATGCCATCCTGAGCGGCACGACCCAGGAATTGCTCAACCCGCTGGTCGTTGGCACCCGCGCCCTGCAAGGGGTGCCCGGCGCGCCGGGCGTGGTCATCGGCACGGTCGCCATTCCCCATTTGCTGGCCGAACTCGAAGATGTGCCCGATCGGCCGACCACCGAACCCGCCGCCGAGGAGGCCCGGTTCCGCACGGCCGTCGCCCAGGTCGAACAGGAGTTGCGCGCGGCCAGCGACCGACTGGCACCGCTGCTGCCGCCGACCGAGCAGGCTCTGTTCACCGTCTACCGGATGATATTGAGCAGCGATAGCCTGATCGGCGAGACCCTCGCCGGCATCCGCGCCGGTTGCTGGGCACCAGCCGCCTGGCGCGACGCGGTCATGTCCCGGATTCGCCTGTTGGAACAGGCCGAGGATCCTTATCTCAGCACGCGCGCCGAGGATCTGCGCGATCTGGGCCGGCGGGTGTTGAACCACCTGCGTGCGGTTCCGACGACTCCACCCAGCGATTCCCCACCCCGGCGTTGCGTGCTGGTGGCCGAGGAAATGAGCGTGGCGCATCTGGCGGCGGTGCCGCCGGAACAGTTGGCCGCCATCGTCTGCCTGCGGGGCTCGGCCCTGTCGCACGTCGCCCTGCTGGCGCGGGCCATGGGCATTCCCGCGGTCATGGGGCTGGGCGATCGTCCGCTCGGTCGCTTCGAAGGCTGCGAGATCATTGTGGACGGCTATCACGGCCGGGTGTACGTCAATCCCGATCCGGCGCTGCGCGCCGAATACCGGCAGTTGATCGCCGCCGATGCGGAACTGTCGGCCGAGTTAGAGGCCTTGCGCGAACAGCCCGCCGAGACCCGCGATGGCTACCGTATCCCCTTGTACGCCAAGGCAGGACTGCTGACCGACATCGCCGCCGCCCGCGCCTGCGGTGCCGAGGGGATCGGCCTGTATCGCACCGAATTCGCTTTCATGGTCCGCGAATCGTTCCCTGGAGAGGAGGAACAATGTCAGATTTACCGGCGGATGCTGGAGGCGTTCGCGCCCGAACCGGTGGTCATGCGCACCCTGGATATCGGCGGCGACAAGACGCTGCCCTACTTTACCATCGAAGAGAACAACCCTTTCCTGGGGTGGCGCGGGATGCGCTTCACCCTCGATCACCCGGACATTTTCCTGACCCAGTTGCGCGCCATGCTGCGGGCCAACGCCGGCCTGGGCAATCTGCGGATTCTGTTCCCGATGATCACCACCGTCGAGGAGGTGGATGAGGCGCTACGACTGCTAAAACACGCCTATCTGGAACTGGAGGAGGATGGCTGGCCGGCGGCGCGACCCCAGGTCGGGGTGATGATCGAGATACCCTCCGCCGCCTGGCAAGCCGGACAACTGGCCAGTCGAGTGGATTTTCTGTCGGTCGGCACCAACGATCTGACCCAATATCTGTTGGCGGTGGATCGCGACAACGCTCGGGTCGCCCGGCTGTATGACCATTTGCATCCAGCCATGCTGAAGACCATCGCTCATATTATCGAAAGCGGCCACCTGACCGGGCGACCGGTCAATCTCTGTGGAGAAATGGCCGCCGATCCCGGCGCCGCCGTGCTGATGCTGGGGATGGGCATCGACAGCCTGAGCGCGAGCACCGTCAGCGTCCCGCGAGTCAAATGGGCGGTCCGTAGTTTTACCTATGCGGAAGCCCGGGAACTGGCCCGGCAGGCTTTGGAACTGGACACGGTCTGGCAGGTTCGTCGTCTGATCAACGAGACCCTCCGGCGGGTTGGGCTGGGCGAGATCGTGCATGATCTGGACTGAGCGGCGGCGCAAAAAAAGCGCGGGTCGATCGACCCGCGCTTTGGGTGAACCTTCGGGAAGCGGCATCGACCGCGCCCCGTTTCGTTGGCATCGACTTCAATCCGCATCCATCAACTTTTGATGGCGATCCGGCGCGGCGCGACCGGCGATGGTTTCCTGGATTTCAAGAACGCAATCAGCAAAATTTTTACGTTAAGCTATGCGGGGGCTTGACCCTCCACCGCCTCTCCCTGGAAACGCATGATGGCCGCCGATTCGATCTTCATCTGCCACGCTCATTCCGACGCCGCTTTCGCCCAGGATCTGGGACTGGCTCTGGAAACCTGTCGGCTGGAGGTCTGGCGCGATGCGCGGCATCTGCGCGGCGGCGATCGGCTGTTCCCGGAAGTGCGCTGGGCGATCGAGCAGGCTCGGCAAGTCATTGTCGTGCTGAGCCTCAATACCGGCGATCCGGCCTGGCTGCGTCGAGAAATCGAACTCGCGCAGGAAACGGAACGCCGACGGACCGATGCGTATCGAGTCATTCCGGTCTTGCTGCCTGGGACGGACCCGGATCTGCTGGATCGCTGGTTCACCCCCAAGCCGTGGGTCGCCGCGATCCTGGTAACCACCGAGGGGTTGGGCGCGACGTTGCCCGCCCTGCTCTCCGCCCTGGGCCAGCCTCCTCTCCATCGCGGCACCACCGAACACACTGGCCCGCCGTTGGCGGAATTGGAACTGACGTTCGGTTCGGCCGATTCACCGACCACCGACGCTTGGTGGCTCACGGCTCGACTGTCTCTGCATCCCGAGCCCATCTCGACCACCCAAGCCCGCACCAGCAACCGTATGCCACACCCTCCCGCCCCGCGTTTCTGGCGCTGGTATTGGCGGGATTATCTGCTGTGGCCGACCGATACCCTCCGACAGTTCGCGAACCGCGTTGAGACCATGGTGGAAGATTGGGGACGCGCGCTTTATCAAGCCACGCTCGCCGCTCCCGACCTGCGAACGCTGACCGCCGCTTGGCGTGATGCGCCAGAATCCCACGAGCGCCGGTTGGTGGTGCGGGCGGATGCGGCGAATCCGGCCACCGCCGCCGTGCTCGATCTTCCTTGGGAACTACTTCATGACGAGACGGATTTCCTTATGCGGAAGCAGCACCCGATCCGAATCCAACGCCGGCTCCTCGGAGGCGGTGACCGCATTTCGCCCGCGCCTCCCCCCCTGCGTATCCTGACGATCAGCCCCCGTCCCGATACCGAACCCATGGGACATCCCGACGCCCGGCGCAGCGCGCTGCCCTTGCTTGAAGCCTTGGAAGGTTTGGGCGGTCTCGTGGAACCCCGGATTCTGGTCCCGCCGACCTTGGCGGCGTTGGAAAAGCAGTTGAACGATGCCTGGTCCGCTGGGCGCCCGTTTACGGCCCTGCATCTGGATGGCCATTTCCTGACCGATCCCGATACTGGCGCGCTCCTGTTCGGGTTCGAAGCCAGTTATGACCTGCGCGCGCCGGTCTGTCGCGATGCGCATTTCATCCCGTTGCCGGCCCTGGAATCTCTCTTGGCCACTTACCGCATTCGCCTGGTCACCCTGGTTCACCCCGGACAGGCGACCGGTTCCGCCACGGTAGCCGGATTAGCCTCCACTCTGTTGGCGGCTGGCATTGCGGCGGTGCTGATCGTGCATCCTGACGCGCCCGCGGAAACCCTGCGCCGGTTCTGGTCGGCGTTCTACGAAGAACTGCTGCGAGGGAGCCGAGTCAGTCAGGCGGCATTCGCCGGTCAGCGCCGACTGGCCGGCGACAGCTATCGCGCTCTTGGCTTGGGCGGCGGCGGCGTCTATCTGTGGGACTGGTCGACCTGCACTTTGTATCTCGGTCGGCAAGATCCCCAGTTCGTCCTGCGTCCCCCCCTCGATCTTTGGCGCCGGCTACTCAAATCGTCGAGGACTGGATCGCTGGGTCGACTACCCGAGCCGCCGCGCACCGGTTTCATCGGTCGGGATCGCGAGTTGTTGATCATCGAACGTCTGTTTGAAAATCAGCTCAACGTCTTCGTGCAG
Source organism: Candidatus Competibacteraceae bacterium (assembly GCA_007695245.1). Taxonomy (GTDB): domain Bacteria; phylum Pseudomonadota; class Gammaproteobacteria; order Competibacterales; family Competibacteraceae; genus REEE01. The sequence continues at coordinate 50,879 of REEE01000240.1, forward strand.
GGAACGGGCGGAAGCGGTAAAACCACCGTAGGGATCGCCCTGGCCCGCTGGCTCGGACTGTGCGGCCGTTATCGTCACGTCGCCTACCTGCGCCATAGTGATGCCGATGACCTTCGTACCCTGCTGGAAGCCCTAGGCCGGCAACTGTTGCCCAAAGGCGACCCTTGGTCGGTCGATCGCTACCCGACCCTCTGGCAAGCCACCGACGCGCTGCGCCAGACCTTGCGTGCCCAAGCCACGCTGGTCGTGCTCGATCAACTGGACCAGTGGCCTTCGGAGCAAGATGAGTCCCTGGAACAGTTCTGGAAGCAACTGACCGACTCATGGGCCGAACTGCATCTGCTCGCTTTAGGCCGGCTGGGTCCTCCGGCATTTATCCGGCCTTGGACTGAAATTCAGCTGATCGGTCTGGACGAGCGCGACGCCATCGCTCTGCTCGGTCAAAATTTGATCGCGGCTGGAGAAATGCCGCCCACCACCGATAGCGGTAGCGGTAGCGGTTTCCAACCGTTGCGCGAACTGGTTACGCTCATCAACGGACATCCGGGCGGCCTGCGCCGTCTGGCCGGTGAAATCAGCGTCCACGGTGTGGACGCGACCCTGGCGACGCTCGGCGCGCTCCGCACCGAGCTATTAAGCGTTCACGGCGACGACCCACAATGGCCACTCTATCTGAGTCTGGAACTGGGCCTGCGCGGGCTAGCGGCCCACGACCGGGAAGCCGTGAATGTCTTGGCCTTCTTTAAGTATGGCGTCAGCCGTATCGCTCTGGGATCGGCCTTGACACTCGATACCGGGGCGGTCGACCAACTCTGTACCCAGCTCATCACCTTGGAACTGGCCGAGGATCAGGGTTATGGCCACCTGCGGTTCGATGCGGCGCTGTCGCGGCATCTGGACGCCCGGCTGACGCCGAGCCTGCGCGCGATCTGGCGCGAGCGGTGGCGCACGGGCATGGAACAATTACTGGGCATTCTCTATCTACAGCATTTTAAGGACCCAACCCGCGCAACCCGCGCACTCAAGCTGGAATTACCCAATTTGCTGGCGTTGCTTCGCGATTATCAGCAGCACGCCACCCCGGAGCGTATCGCCCAACTGGCGGGACGCTTGGAACCTCTCCTGACGCATTCCGGCGCCGCCTCGGCGCTGGCTGAAGTCGTGGCGGCCCGCGAACGAGCGAGCCAGTCCTTGCTAGGCTGGAGCCGGATTCGCTTCGAGGCCGAACAATTGCGCATCGAACGGCTGCGCGACGAAGGATCGTTGGAAGAGGCGCTCGATGCCGCGCGCCAGTTACTGCGCCAGCTCCAAGAAGCCGGTGCCGCCGCCTACAGCGGCGCAGCCTACGACTTGGGGCGCGCGTACCTGCAACTCGGTAAGCTGTTGAAACTGGCCGGTGCCGCCGAGCCGGCGATCCGGGAATTGACTGAGGCTCGCCAACGGTTCCAGGCGCTGGCCGACGCGGGTAATGTCAGCGCCGGACGCATGGCCGCGGTCGCCGATGCCGAAACCGGGGATTGCCTGACCGATCTGCGCCGTTTGCAGGACGCCGCCGCTGCCTATCAGGCGGCGTTGGCCCATGTCGATCCCCAAACGGTCAACCCCACGGTTGCGGCTCACCAGATGCAGTTGGGGCTGGTCCGCCAGCGGCAGGGTCACTATTCAGAAGCCGCAGCCTTGTACGACGCCGCTCGTCGGCTCTTTGAAATGCTGGGCGAACCGGAAGGCGCCGCTCAAGCTTGGCGACAACTGGGCGTCGCGCATAAGTTGAACGGACAGATGGAGCCGGCGCTCCAGGCCTGTCAACGAGCGCTCTACCTGTACGAACAGCAACGGCATCGCGGTGGCATTGCCGAAACCTTGGGCGAGCTCGGCCACCTGCATCAGGTGCTGAACCAACTGGAGGAAGCAGCTCTGGCGTATCGCCGCATGGCGGATCTCTACGCGCAACTCGGCGATGGCCGCAGCGAAGAAGCCAGCCGCAACAAGCTGGCGAATGTGCTGATCCAGCTGCGGCGGCCCGACGAAGCCCGTCAGGAGCTGTACCGCGCCGGCGAGTGCAATCCGCCCGAGAGTCCCACCGCCCGCAACTGGGCGATCCGGCGTGGGTTGCGCGATGTCGGCCAAGCGGTTGACAATCCTGACGTGGCCGATCAGGCGCGCCGACAGGCGATTCAGAAATACCTGGCCTACCGGCGAGCCGGCGGCGAAAACGCCAGCCCTGGCGCTCGGTTGTGCGCGCGGGTCGGTCAAGCGATTCGTTCTGGCGACGCCGGCGAGTTGGCCGCCAAGCTAGACCAAATCGCGGCCAACCCGAACGTCCCAACGGATGGCAAGCGACTGATTGTTAAACTACAAACCATTCTGGTCGGCGCGCGTGATCCCACGCTGGCCACCGACTCGGAACTTCATTACCAGTATGCGGCGGAAATCCAGCTACTTCTGGAGGAACTCGCTCGCACCTGATCCTTTTTTTCAAATTGGCACCGTAACCGCAAAAAGCCCGCTTCAAGGTTATTGAAGCGGGCTTTTAGGAATAGGGTGCCTGGCGATGCCCGACTTTAGCATGAGTGATCTCACACGATCATAGGCGCGGCGCGGTTTCACGGACGAGTTCGGGAAGGGATCGGGTGGTTCCCGCGCGCTGGAGTCGCCAGGCGAAGAGGGGGACGGCGCGATGGGCGAGAGGCGGAAGCGGAGGCGGGGGGCACAAGGCTGGGGTGTTACCGGGGCAAGCCGCACGGCCGATTAGTACGGGTCGGCTGCACGCGTTGCCGCGCGTCCACCGCCCGCCTATCCACGTCGTGGTCTGCGACGGGCCTTGAGGAGTCTCGAAGGACTCGGGAGCGCTCATCTTGGGGGGGGCTTCCCGCTTAGATGCTTTCAGCGGTTATCCTGTCCGGACGTAGCTACCCGGCGCTGCGTCTGGCGACACAACCGGCACACCAGAGGTCCGTCCATTCCGGTCCTCTCGTACTAGGAACAGCGCCCCGCAACGCTCCAACGCCCACGGCAGATAGGGACCGAACTGTCTCACGACGTTCTAAACCCAGCTCGCGTACCACTTTAAATGGCGAACAGCCATACCCTTGGGACCTGCTTCAGCCCCAGGATGTGATGAGCCGACATCGAGGTGCCAAACACTGCCGTCGATATGGACTCTTGGGCAGTATCAGCCTGTTATCCCCGGAGTACCTTTTATCCGTTGAGCGATGGCCCTTCCATACGGCACCACCGGATCACTAAGACCTGCTTTCGCACCTGCTCGACCTGTCCGTCTCGCAGTCAAGCGCCCTTCTGCCTTTGCACGCTGCGCGCGATTTCCGACCGCGCTGAGGGCACCGTCGCACTCCTCCGTTACGCTTTGGGAGGAGACCGCCCCAGTCAAACTACCCACCATGCACGGTCCCTGAACCCGATGCCGGGTCCGAGGTTAGAACCTCGCGGGTTCCAGGGTGGTATTTCAAGGTCGGCTCCGCCGCCACTGGCGTGGCGGTTTCGACGCCTCCCACCTATCCTACACAAGAACACGCCAAGTTCAGTGCAAAGCTGTAGTGAAGGTTCACGGGGTCTTTCCGTCTTGCCGCGGGTACGGGGCATCTTCACCCCGAATTCAATTTCACGGAGTCTCGGGTGGAGACAGTGTGGCTGTCGTTACGCCATTCGTGCAGGTCGGAACTTACCCGACAAGGAATTTCGCTACCTTAGGACCGTTATAGTTACGGCCGCCGTTTACCGGGGCTTCACTCCAGAGCTTCGCCTTGCGGCTGACCCCATCATTTAACCTTCCGGCACCGGGCAGGCGTCACACCCTATACGTCCACTTTCGTGTTGGCAGAGTGCTGTGTTTTTAGTAAACAGTCGCAGCCACCTGGTCACTGCGGCCCGCCTCGGCTCCGGCCGCGAGGGCCTTCACCTACCGCGGGCGCACCTTCTCCCGAAGTTACGGTGCTAGTTTGCCGAGTTCCTTCACCCGAGTTCGCTCCAGCGCCTGAGGATGCTCTCCCAGCCCACCTGTGTCGGTTTGGGGTACGGTTGGCGCGGACCTGAAGCTTAGAGGCTTTTCTTGGAAGCCGGGCGTGGGCCACTTCGCCCCGTGGGGCTCGTCGTCGCCTCTCGGCCTGGGGCGCCCGGATTTGCCTGGGCGCCCAGCCTACGGGCTTGAACCGGCACGACCAATCGCCGGCTGGCTTAGCCTTCTCCGTCCCCCCATCGCAGTCCGCGTCAGTACCGGACTGTTGACCGGTTTCCCATCGACTACGCCTTTCGGCCTCGCCTTAGGGGCCGACTCACCCTGCGCCGATTAACGTTGCGCGAGGAAACCTTGGGCTTTCGGCGTGCGGGTTTTTCACCCGCATTATCGTTACTCATGTCAGCATTCGCACTTCCGATACCTCCAGCAAACCTCTCGGTTCACCTTCGCAGGCTTACGGAACGCTCCTCTACCATGCAGATAAATCTGCATCCGCAGCTTCGGTACATTGCTTAGCCCCGTTAAATCTTCCGCGCAGGCCGACTCGACCAGTGAGCTATTACGCTTTCTTTAAAGGATGGCTGCTTCTAAGCCAACCTCCTGGCTGTCTGGGCCTTCCCACTTCGTTTCCCACTGAGCGGTCATTGGGGGACCTTAGCTGGCGGTCTGGGTTGTTTCCCTCTCCACGACGGACGTTCGCACCCGCCGTGTGTCTCCCGTGATGGCACTTCCCGGTATTCGGAGTTTGCCTCGGGTTGGTAAGCCGGGATGGCCCCCTAGCCGAAACAGTGCTCTACCCCCGGGAGTGAGACACGAGGCGCTACCTCAATAGCTTTCGGGGAGAACCAGCGATCTCCGAGCTTGATTAGCCTTTCACTCCGATCCACAGCTCATCCCCGGCTTTTTCAACAGACGTGGGTTCGGCCCTCCAGTGGGTGTTACCCCACCTTCAGCCTGGCCATGGATAGATCGCTCGGTTTCGGGTCTACTCGCGGCGACTGGGCGCCCTGTTCGGACTCGGTTTCCCTGCGCTTCCCCTAACGGTTAAGCTGGCCACCGCAAGTAAGTCGCTGACCCATTATACAAAAGGTACGCCGTCACCTCCGAGGAGGCTCCGACTGCTTGTACGCATACGGTTTCAGGGTCTGTTTCACTCCCCTCGCCGGGGTTCTTTTCGCCTTTCCCTCACGGTACTGGTTCACTATCGGTCGACCACGAGTATTTAGCCTTGGAGGATGGTCCCCCCGTGTTCGGACAGGGTTTCACGTGCCCCGCCCTACTGGTTCCGGCCTTAGTCTCGCCGGGGGGTTTTCGGATACGGGGCTGTCACCCGCTGCGGCCGGCCGTTCCAGACCGTTCTCCTAACTCCCCCGGTTAGCTGCCGGTGGCTGTTCCGCGTTCGCTCGCCGCTACTGACGGAATCTCGGTTGATTTCTGTTCCTCCGGGTACTGAGATGTTTCAGTTCCCCGGGTTCGCCTCTCGAACCTATGGATTCAGTTCGAGATCCCCTTGCGGGGGGGTTGCCCCATTCAGAGATCTTCGGATCAAAGCGTGTTGGCCCGCTCCCCGAAGCTTTTCGCAGGCTGCCGCGTCTTTCATCGCCTGTGGTCGCCTAGGCATCCACCGTATGCGCTGGTTCGCTTGACCCGGTAACCCCCAGCCTTGTGGGGTCCGCCGCCGGGCCTCGCGCTTGCGTCTCTCTCGCGCCGCCCCCGTCCTCGCAGGGGCGGGGGCGGCGTTCATCGCACTGTCCGTATTGTTAAAGAACGACTTCAAGAACGGCCGGACCGGCGTCGCCGGTCGGGCTTTTCGAAGCGGGGGCGGGCGCGCGCGGCGCGTGGTGGAGCCAGGCGGGTTCGAACCGCCGACCCCCGGCTTGCAAAGCCGGTGCTCTCCCAGCTGAGCTATGGCCCCACGGGTGGGGCCGAGGCCCCGTCGGGGGGTGGTGGGTCTGGGTGGACTCGAACCACCGACCTCACCCTTATCAGGGGTGCGCTCTAACCACCTGAGCTACAGACCCGCGCGCGGTGTGCCGCAGGTTGTGGGGGGGGAACTCGCGGGCCGGACGGACCGGCTTTTCGGTAAAGGAGGTGATCCAGCCGCAGGTTCCCCTACGGCTACCTTGTTACGACTTCACCCCAGTCATTGATCACACCGTGGTGAACGCCCTCCCGAGGGTTAAGCGATCCACTTCTGGTGCCACCAACTCCCATGGTGTGACGGGCGGTGTGTACAAGGCCCGGGAACGTATTCACCGCGACAGTGCTGATTCGCGATTACTAGCGATTCCGACTTCACGGAGTCGGGTTGCAGACTCCGATCCGGACTACGAGCGGCTTTAAGGGATTGGCGCCCCCTCGCGGGTTGGCAACCCTCTGTACCGCCCATTGTAGCACGTGTGTGGCCCTGGCCATAAGGGCCATGATGACTTGACGTCATCCCCACCTTCCTCCGGTTTATCACCGGCAGTCTCC
>REEE01000159.1 GCA_007695245.1 Candidatus Competibacteraceae bacterium
GCGGACAAAGCCGAGGAGTTCGTGAAGACCGGCGCGGAGATTTACCGCCAGGCTTGATGGAGCGGCGTGGATTCGGGTCTGCTGGAGATCACTTCGCCAGGACCGCCCGGAGCTCATGCAGGTTCCCTCCCCCGCAAGGGGGGAGGGAGTTTAGAATCCACATTTTCCGAGAAACTTGCGAAGAGCGTAGCCATGAGCGTACTTACCACCCCCCGGTATTCCAGTGAGTCGAGCGTTGAGGCATTTATCGAATGGGAAAGCCAGCAGGAGACCAAGCACGAACTGCTGAACGGACTCATTATCGCCATGACCGGCGGGACGTTCGCGCACGCGCGACTGATCGCGCGCCTGGTGACGCGGCTCTCCAATGCGCTGGACGATACCCCCTGCGCCGTTCTCTCTTCGGACTTCAAGGTTCAAGCCGTTAATGATGTTTTTTATCCGGATGTACTCGTGACCTGCGCCCGGCAGGAGAATGAGGATTTGCTGTGCAAGGAACCCAAGCTGATTATCGAGGTTCTGTCCAACTCGACCGCCCACAAAGATCGTTTCAGGAAGCGCCAAGCCTATCAGCAAATCTCCAGTCTGGAGGAATACATACTGGTTTCACAGGAGATCCAGCACGTTGAAATCTACCGGCGCGGGGAGAACTGGCAGGCCGAGATTCATACCAGCGGTAAGGTGGAGTTGCGTTCCGTGGCTGTTTTGCTGGATATCGACGACCTTTACGCGAGCATTCATTGAGGTGCCACGGCGGATCAGCGCGATCGCGCTTCTGATCCCAAATCCTAATAACATCTTTATCCATCTCTTTATCCATTACTGCCGCAAAGCGGTCGCAGCCACAGACCCATGCCAACATGACTGAAACAGCCCAACCCCAGCAAGAAACCAGCAGGCGCGACTGGCGCGCGGCGTTTGCCGTCTACCGCCATCCGCGCGTGGTGGGCATGCTGTTCCTGGGCTTCGCCGCCGGATTGCCGCTGTTGCTGGTCGGGGGTACCTTCACCGCCTGGCTGCGCGATCTCGGCGTCGAGCTGGCCGCCATCGGTTTTCTGAGCTGGGTGGGCATGGCGCACAGCATCAAGGTGCTCTGGGCGCCCGTCGTGGACCGCCTGCCGCTGCCGCTGTTCACCCGCTGGTTCGGCCGGCGGCGGGCCTGGATGCTGCTGGCGCAGGTGGTGATCGCCGGTTCCCTGCTGGGTATCGCGCTCACCGATCCCCGGGAGCATCTCTGGTTGGTCGCGGTTTGGGCCGTGTTGGCCGCCTTCGGGTCGGCGACGCAGGACATCGCGATCGACGCCTATCGGATCGAGGCGGTCAGCCGGGACCGGCAAGGGGCGATGGCGGCGACCTATGTTTTCGGCTACCGCGTGGCGCTGCTCGCGGCCGGGGCCGGCGCGCTGCACCTCGCGGCCGCCGGCGATTGGAGCCTGGCCTACGGTGTCATGGCGCTGTTGATGCTGGTCGGGATGTTGACCACGTTGATCATTCGGGAACCCGAGGTGGAGATCGACGCCGATACTCGCCGGATGGAGCAACGGGTGGTGGACGACCTGGCGCTCGCGCCGAGCCGCGGCTGGCGTCGTGAGCTGACCGCCTGGTTCATCGCCGCGGTCGTCGGTCCCTTCGTCGATTTTTGGCGTCGGTTCGGTCGGGCGGCGCTCCTGATCCTGCTTTTTATCGCCACTTTCCGCATCAGCGATATTTTCATGGGGGTCATGGCGAACCCGTTCTACCTGGACCTGGGGTTCAGTAAAACCGAAATCGCCAATATCGCCGCCGCCTTTGGCTTGGCCATGACCTTGGTGGGCGCCGCCGTCGGCGGGCTGCTGGTGATGCGCTTCGGCATCATGCGCATGCTGATCGCGACCGCCATTCTCGCGCCGCTGACCAACCTGACGTTCTCGTGGCTGGCTACGCTGGGGCCGCAAACCCATGGTCTGGTATTGGCCATCATGGCCGACAACATCAGCGGGGGGCTGGCGATTTCCGTGTTCATCGCCTACCTGTCGAGTCTGACCAACCCCGCCTACACCGCCACCCAGTACGCCTTGTTCAGTTCGCTCATGACCCTGCCCGGACAATTCCTGGCCGGGTTTACCGGGTTGCTGGTGGAACAGATCGGCTGGTTCTGGTTCTTTATTTCCGCGGCGCTCATCGGCTTGCCGGCGATCGTGCTGGCCGTGCTGCTGCTGCGCGTCGCCAACCCGGATCGGATCGCGCGGCCCGGACGTTCCGCATCCGGGACCGGCGCGTCGTGAACCCATGGTCAAGCCCACCGAACCGACGCCCTCACCTTTCAGGTCAACGCCCGCCTCACCGCCGCGTCCCTGAGTCAATTGCAAGCGGTTCGGACCCTCGGCCACCTCCCGCCCCTCTTCTCGATGGCCAGCCTCGTTCGCCGCTGTTTCAACGAGCACTTCCTCAAGAAATTTTAGCGGGCTCAGCCCACGGCCAGACCTTGACGGAAAATAGCCCCGAGTATGAAACCCTTGGTAATTACGGCATCATTCAGCCGGTCACCGCCTGAAAACTGTCCGAACCCTTGTTTGGGAGAATCCGCCATGAACCCCCTGCCCATCACCGTCAACGGTGTCGAAATCAGCGCCGCCGCGATCGCCGCGGAAATGTCCCATCACCCCGCGCCGTCGCCGGATATTGCCCGATATTCAGCGACGTTGGCCTTAATCGCCAAGGAACTGCTGTTGCAGGAAGCCGCCCGCCTGGAGATCACCGACGCCGACGAAGACGACCGCATCGGCGCGCTGTTCGAACGCGAAGTCCCGATCCCGGAACCGGATGAAACCCAGTGCCAGGCGTTTTTCGCCGCGAATCAGACCCACATCCGCAGCGGCGATCTGTTCGAGGTGTCCCACATTCTGTGCGCCGCGCCGCCGGACGACGCCGAAGCCCGCGCCGAAGCTCGCGCCCGCGCCGAGAACGCCATCGCGCAACTGGATGATCGGGCCGGGAATTTCGCCGAGCTGGCGGCGCGCCTGTCGGACTGCCCGTCCAAGGAGGCCGGCGGCGGTCTCGGGCAGATCGGCCTGGGTCAGACCGTGCCGGAATTCGAGCAGGCGCTGGCCGGGATGCGAGAAGGCGAAACCTCCCGCCAGCCGGTGGAGAGTCGGTTTGGGTTTCATGTGATCCAGATGCATCGAAAAACCGCGGGCCAGCCGCTGGCCTATGAACTGGCGCGCGACCGCATCGCCAGTTATCTGCGCGAGCAGGGGCAACGCCACGCTGTCAGTCAATATCTGTCGCGGCTCACCGGTCGCGCCGACATTCAGGGTATCGACCTGCTGGGCGTCGATTCGCCGCTGGCGCAGCAAACAACGTAGGCGTTCAGCCCCCTCGCCGGGCGTTTCATTTTGAAACGCCCGGACCCTTCGTGCGGATGCGCGAACCTGGCGTTGCTTTAGCCATCGGCCCCAATCACCCGTCGTTCCCGCGCAGTCCCAGCCGTTCCAGCAGACCCTCACACTCATCGAGGGTCGCGAAGCCGATTTCGATCCGACCCCGGTTGCGGGCAGCGTCGTAGCGCAACCGCACCGGCGCGGCCAGCCGGTCCCGCAGCCGTTCTTCCAGCCGCAGCAGATCGGGGTCACGGGGTCGGGAGAGATGGGACCGGGGCGCGGTTGCCAACGCCGTCCGACGCTGCTCCAGTTCCCGCACGCTCCAACCCGCCTGCACCGCCTGTTCGGCCAGCCGAATTTGGGTCTCGCGGGCCAGACCGAGCAGGGTCTTGCCGTGTCCCGCCTCCAGGTGGCCTTCCTCAATGTGCGCCTGCACCGCCGGGTCCAGGTCGAGCAGGCCCAGCGCCTTGCTGATCGCCGACTGCGAGACGCCGAGCAATTCCGCCAACTGGACCTGAGTCAGGCCGAATTCCTCGCGCAAGCGCCGCAGCGCCCGACCCTGTTCGATGGGATTCAAGTCCCGGCGCAGGAGATTCTCCACCAGGGCAATCGCGGCGGCGGTCCGATCGTCGGCCTCCCGCACCAGCACCGGAACCGGATTCAAACCGGCCTGGCGCGCCGCCCGCCAGCGCATGTGCCCGGCCAGGATTTCATAGCCGCCAGTCGCCAGCGGTCGGGCCACGATCGGTTCGAGGATGCCGAACTGGCGGATGCTCTGTTCCAGTTCGCTCAGATACGCCGCGTCGAGACGTTCGCGCGGCTGGTAGCGGCCGGGAGTGAGTTGGTCGAGATCCAAGGACTGAAGGTCGCCCGCGCCGCTGGCGGTCAGACTCCCCGCGAACTGATGACCGCCCGCGCCGATCCAGTCTCCAAGATTTTGCAACGACTTGCGGCGACTCATGACAGCGCCCTCGCCCGGTCGCTCTCGGCGGCTTCGATGCCGCTGAGGATTTCCTGCTGCCAGAGCTGGCGCACCGCCAGCAGAATTTCACTGTTGACCCCATCCAGCATCATGATCGCCCGGTTGTAGGTGTCGCGGGACCCGCGCGGCTGGTCGATTTCGTAGATGCTGACCTGATCGCTGGCCGATTTCTGCAATTCCTTGGTCAGGCCCATGCGGTTGCTGAGGATCAGTTCCCCGTAAGCGCCGTTGATCACCGCGATGTTGTTCAAGGTCTCGGTGCTGGCGTCCACCTTGGTCAGCAGAATATTCAGCCGTTGCACGTTGATCTCCCGCTCGTACAGCGCGCAGACCTGTTCCAGAATGCGGAAGTACTGCACGCTGGAGGAGATGTCGTACATGTGCGGGACGATGGGCATGACGATCAGGTTGGCGGCGGCGATGGCGTTCAGCGCCAGCATCCCCAGCGACGGCGGAGTGTCCACCACGATGACATCGTAGCGGTCCTCGATCTCTTTCAGCGCCCGATGCAACCGCACCGGCGGCGGCCCCAGCGCCTCGTTCTGCCGCTCCTCGGGCTGCGACAGCTTCCAGTCGGTGTATTGCAGCGCCAGCCGCGCCGGCACCAGGTCGAGATGATCCCAGTGAGTGCGCTTGATCGCCGCCGCCAGCCGCTCCGGCGCTTCGGTCAGGGCCGGAAACAGGTCGTCGCCGTCGTTCAGGTCGAGGTCGGGAATGAAGCCGAAGGTTCCGGTGGTGGTGGCCTGTGGGTCGGCGTCCACCAGCAGCACCCGGTAGCCCTCGCGGGCCAGATACTGGGCGAAGTGCAGCGACATGGTGGTTTTCGCGACGCCGCCCTTGAGATTGGAGAACACCACCCGCACGCAACGAGCGCCGGCCGGGCGACCGGGCTGTTTGCCGATGCTCGCGCGGATGCGGTTGACTTCGTTGTAGTTGTACACCCGCCGCTGGATCGAGCCGGCCTCCACCAGGCGCGGTTCGGGCAGATCGCCGCGGCTTTCCAGGTTGCGGATATGGTTGGCGGTGCAGCCGGCCAGTTGCGCCGCCCGTTCGATGCCGAATTCGGGCAGGGTTTTGACGGCGTGCCGCGCGCCGAGGGCGTCCATCAGCCGCTGCTGCATTTGGCCGCCCCGCTCCGCCGCGTTGCGGCACAGAGTGCGGAAGTTGAAGCGCATCGCTTGCATGGGTTCGGTTCCAAAGATGAGGAAGATTGAGGAGGAGAAGGGGCTATTTGCGTTATTAATGTTTTAAGCGAGAATTTTGGCGCACGGTGCTAAATTTGGCAACTGGACGGTGATCCAGAAGAATCCCACGCGCCGCGCCCACCGGTAGAGAATCGTACGAAACTTCCCTCGCAATGGGTCGGGATGCCCGGCGATCTATTGCGCCGCTGGATGGCTGGAAAGTAGGATGATCCCTCACGGGTTGGCCGAGGGGCAGCGATCCCGCAAGAGATTCCAGTACCGCGGACGCCGGACCGACGATTCACTATGAACGAGAAATTGGCCATGCACGACGCATCCTCGGAGACGCTCGCCGCGCCGCGGCCCTTCACCGTCTTTCACGATCGGTTGCGCGAGGGCGGCGCGGGTCCGACGCTGGTCGTGATTCCAGCCGGCGAATTCTGGATGGGGTCGCCGGAGTGCGAAGCGGAACATGCGGATAACGAACGCCAGCATCGGGTGGTGATCGAGCAACCGTTCGCCATCGGTCGATACGCCGTCACCTTCGCCGAGTACGACCGGTTTTGCACCGCGACCGGGCGGGCGCTCCTCCCGGACGCCGGCTGGGGCCGGGGAAACCGGCCGGCGATCTACATCGATGGCTACGCGGCGCTGGACTATGCCGCGTGGCTGTCCGCCCAGACCGGTCGAACGTACCGGTTGCCGACCGAGGCGGAATGGGAATACGTCTGCCGGGCGGGAACGACCACGCCGTTCTGGTGGGGGGACAGCATCACCCCGGATCAGGCCAACTACAACGGACATGACACCTACGGTGCCCAGGGACGGGCCGGGCTCTATCGCGAACAAACCGTCCCGGTGGAGCAGTTCTCACCCAACCCCTGGGGATTGTATCAGGTGCATGGCAACGTCCTGGAATGGACCGGTTCGATCTACGACGCGGGATACGGCGGCGCCGAGACGCGTTGCGCCGGTCGGGAGGAAAGCGGCGCGCGCGCGGTGCGAAGCGGCTCGTGGCTTTCCCTACCCGGCTGGTTGCGTTCCGCCCACCGTTTCAGGTACGCGCCGACATTCCGCTACAGCGTCACGGGGTTTCGAATCGCCCGCTCGCTGTAACCTCGCGCCCTTATGTGAAAACTTTCGGCAGAATAGAGCCATTTCGATTTCGGCGTAATGTTGGGCCAACTGATGGCGCGCCGCGTGAGTTCGGCGCCCGAATCGGTGGTCCGGCAGATCATGGATGATGTTCGCAACCATGCGGGCGCGGCCGAGCAGTCCGATGACATCGCCGTGCTGGCCATCCGATATGACGGGGCGGCCAACGGTTCGTTCGGGAGGATTTACCCGGAGATGGGCCTGATTTCCGCCTATACTGATTTGAGTGATCCATCCAAACCACCATGAGCGTGAGAGTTCCGCCGGTACGGTCGAGCAGAGGCAGTGTTGTGTGATGAATGATGATCAAGACAGGGTGAGGACTCTCAGGGAAAAAGCCGAGGCCAGCGTCGCCCATCAATATCTGGAACCGCAGGAGTTGTCGGGCGAACAGGCCCGCAAGCTGGTTCACGAACTCCAGGTGCATCAGATCGAACTGGAGATTCAAAACGAAGAACTGCGCCGCGTCACGGCGGAGCTGGAACAGTCCCGCAACCAGTTTGCCCTGTTGTTCCAGCAAGCGCCGATCGGCTATCTGGTGCTGAACGACGGCGGACTGATTCACGAGGTCAACGAAACCTTTTGCCGGATGGTGGGGCAAGACCGGAACGAGTTGATCGGCAGTCCTTTTTCTCAGTGCATGCAAGGCGATGATCGTGCGGTGTTTCTGGCGCGCTATCGGGCGTTCTTTAAAAGTCCGGTGGAAAAAAGCCTCGAAGCGTTCGTCCTGCGCGCGCGCGGTCCGATGTTTTACGCGCACATGGAGGGCGCGCTCATCAGCGCCGCCCTGGGCCGGCGGCGCCCGGACGCCGCGCCCATGCTGTTGCTGGCGGTCACCGACATCACCGAACGGAAGTGGGCGGAAGACAAACGCTTGCAGTTGGAGCGGCAGATGCAGCAGACCCAGAAGCTGGAAAGCCTGGGGGTGCTGGCGGGCGGCATCGCCCACGACTTCAACAATCTACTGGCGATCATCCTGGGCAACGCCAGCCTGGCGCTGGATGAACTGCCGCCGATCTCCACGGTTCGCGACAGCCTGCACGTGATCGAAACGACCTCGCTACGGGCCGCCGATTTATGCCGGCAGATGCTGGCGTACTCCGGGAAGTGTCTGTTCGTCAACGAACCCATCCGGCTGAGAGCGTTGATTGAGGAAATGGTCTCGCTGCTCAAGACCTCCATCTCGAAGAAAGCCGTGCTGAATCTGAGTCTCGGCGAGCGACTGCCGCCCCTGCGCGGCGATCCCAGCCAGATCGGTCAGGTGATCATGAATCTGGTGATCAACGCCTCGGAAGCGATCGGCGACCATAACGGCGTGATCACGATCTCGACCGGCGTCTTGAACTGTTCGCGCCAGAATTTGCGCGGGGTGTATCTGGATGAAAACTGGACGGAAGGTCGCTATGTGTGGCTGCAAGTCGCGGATACCGGCTGCGGCATGGACCCGGAAACGCAGCAGCGCATCTTCGAGCCGTTTTTCACCACTAAATTCACGGGTCGGGGTCTGGGCCTGTCGGCCGTGCTGGGGATCGTGCGCGGCCACAAGGGCATGCTGAAGATGGAAAGCCAACCGGGCAAGGGCGCGACCTTCACGGTGTTTTTCCCCGCGTCCTCGGAGGAATCCGCGACGGTCGGCCACGCGAGCGATGCGGGCGTGGAGAGTTGGAAAGGCACGGGGACGATCCTGCTGGTGGATGATGAGGAGTCGGTTCGCACCATGGGCAAACGGATGCTGCGGCGGCTGGGTTTCGCGGTGCTGACCGCCGTGGACGGCCGCGAGGCGCTGGAGATCTACCGCGCGCAACGCGAGGAGATCAAGCTGGTGCTGCTGGATCTGACCATGCCCTGCATGGATGGGGAAGAGACGCTCGCCGAATTGCGCCGGATCGATCCGGCGGTGCGCGTGGTCATGTCGAGCGGTTACAGCGAAGGCGAAATCACCACGCGTTTCGCGGGCAAACGACTGTCCGGTTTTTTGCAAAAACCCTATGCTCTCTATGAGTTGGCCCAGTGCCTGCGCCATGCGCTGGCGGGCGACGAGTCTCTCTAAGGCTCATCGAACGGGCGGGAAGCGCCGTTCGATGTTCGGCAATCGTTTGCTCTACTGACATAGAGAAGCTGACTATGTGAGGAGAAGCCATGTCACAGGACAATACCGCGCACGCGGCGCATATCCATTCCGTGGTGCGGGGAACCCAACCCTGCCCTTCGCCGGAGGCCCGGATCGCCCGTTCCTGGCTCCGCTGCGTCAATCACTACGGTCTCGACCCCGTCCGCTCCCATCATACCCAAGTGCTCGAACAAATCAGTTTGCGCGAACATCAGGAACGGTTGGATGACTTGCTGGACATCGCCCAGATCGAAATCAAAAGCCTCTATCAACGGATTGCAGGGTCTGGCTTCGCCATTATCCTGACCGACCGCAATGGAGTGATTATCCACTGGACCGGCGATGCCAACTTAAACAAGCCGTTCGAGCGGATCGGTTTATGGTTGGGCGCGATCTGGAACGAGGAAAACGAAGGGACCAACGGCATCGGCACCGCCCTGATCGAACGGCAGGCCTTGACCGTTCACAGCAACGAGCATTTCCGCACCCGGTACATCCATCTGACCTGTTCGGCCGCCCCGATCTTCGATCCGCAGGGTCAGCTGCTGGCGGTGCTGGATATCTCCTCGGTCAAATGCCAGGACTCCCGGCAAAGCCAGTTGCATACCCTCGCGCTGGCGGTCCTGAGCGCTAGAACCATCGAACATTGTCTTTTTCTGCGGATGTTTCGCCAGCAATTCGTATTGCGCTTCCATCATTGGCCCGAATTTCTGGGCCAATGCAGCGAAGCGCTGCTGGCTTTCGATGACGGCGGCCGCGTTCTGGCCGCCAATCAGAGCGCGGCGGCTCAGCTCCAGCAGCCGCGCCAGGCCATGGTCGGCCGGCGGATCGATGAGTTATTCGCCGTCAGCCTGGATGTCCTGCTGGGCCGCGGCCACGGTCAGCCGGTCACGCTGAGGCCGGTTCGCGACACCGCCAAGGAACAGTTTTTCGTGCTGTTACACGGCGCGGAAAAACCGTTCTCCAGCGCGCGGCCCAACGCGGGCACCATTGAGGCCGAGCCGTTGTTGCTGCCCATGAAAACCCTGGAGGGGTTATCGGGTCAGGACCCGCTGATGGCGTATAATGTCCATTGCGCCCGACGGGTCATGAACAAGCGGGTCAACATTCTGTTGACGGGCGAAACCGGCACCGGCAAGGAAGTGTTCACCCGCGCCATTCATGACGCCAGCGCCCGGGCCGGCCAACCCTTCGTCGCGGTGAACTGCGCCTCGATTCCGGAAAATCTGATCGAAAGTGAGTTGTTTGGCTATAAGTACGGCGCGTTCACCGGCGCGCGTCAGGAGGGCCGGCGCGGCAAGATTCTGCAAGCCCACGGCGGCACTCTGTTTCTGGACGAGATCGGCGATATGCCGCCGCCCCTGCAAACCCGGTTGCTGCGGGTGCTGGAGGAAAAGGAGGTGTTGCCGCTCGGCAGCGATACGCCGGTACCGGTGGACGTATATTTGATCAGCGCCACCCACCGCAATTTGCCAGAGTGCATTGCGAACGGGACGTTTCGGGAAGACTTGTATTACCGGTTGAATGGTCTGGAGCTGAAGCTGCCCGCCCTGCGCGAACGCGGCGACCGGCCACTGCTGATTCGCTGGCTGCTGGCGGTGGAAAGCGACGGCGCTAACATTCGCATCGCCGAGGACGCCTTTGCGGCGCTGAACGCCTACGCTTGGCCCGGCAATATCCGACAGTTGTGCAACGTGTTGCGCACCGCGGCGGCGCTGTGTGAGGATCGAGTGATCCGGCTGGAGGATTTGCCGGCGGAAGTGGCCGGTCTGTCTCCGCGTTGCCCGGCGGTGCGTCCCTCGGGCTACGGTGCGGTGGTAACCACCGTCGCCGGCGGTCTCGTCCAAGCCGAGCGGGAGGCGTTACTCCAGCAACTGGATCAACAGGGCTGGAATATCACCAATACCGCCGCGCGCCTGGGTTTTAGTCGCAATACCCTGTACCGCAAGATGCGCAAGCATGGCATTCAACCGCGCGAATACCCGATGCCGTGATGTTGGCTGAGAGGCCCGAACCGTTCGTTAGACCCGCCTTTTTAGCGGGTGGCGAACTGATTCCGACGGTCGCGATCTGATTTCGACGGTCGCGATTCCGCGATCCGAAGCGAATGAGCAGGAGATCCATTCATGCAGGTTTTTCGGCCCGCGACCTTTCTTGCCGCCGTGTTTCTCCTCGCCCTCGCCGCGCCGCCGACCTTCGGCGCGAAAGGGAAAGCGGCCGATCCGCCGCTGGAAATTTTCGGCTGGGTCGAGCGGGTGGAGTTGCTGGACGGCAAGTTCAGCATGAAGGCGAAACTCGACACCGGCGCGGCGACTTCCTCGCTGGACGCGACGGACATCATGAGGTTTCGCCGCGACGGGAAGCGCTGGGTGCGGTTTACGGTAAGCGATTCCGAGAGGAATAAAGAAATGATGTTGGAAAAACCCTTGGCCCGCAGCGTGCGCATCGTGCGCCACAGCGGCAGGCCCCAGCAGCGCGCGGTCGTCAAGTTGCCGTTATGCTTCGGCCCGTTCGTCGAGGATGTGGAATTTACCCTCATCAATCGCAGCAACTTCATTTACCCGGTTCTGCTCGGACGCAGCGCGATGGCCGGGCGGGCGCTGGTCGATTCCGGCCAGACCTTCCTCAACGCTCCCGATTGTGAAGCGCCCGGGAGCAACGGGTGAGGTTTTTCCGGCATTGGCTGATTCTGGCGCTGGCGCTGATCGTGGTCGGCGTTGGGCTGACTGCCTGGAAGGTTCAATTCTACGGTTACCCGCTGCTGCCGGATCAGGCCGATGAATCGTGGACGGTCCAGGCCCGGATCCTGTTGCAGCCAGGGACGGGTCCGGTCAAAGCCACGCTGAGTCTGCCCTCGACGACGCCGGCTCTGAATCGCCTGCGCGAAGACTTTATCTCGCGCGGGTTCGGTCTGTCGGTTCAGGAGAGCCTTTACGAGCGTGAGGCCGTGTGGACGATTCGACGGGTGTCCGGTCGGACGGCCTTGTATTATCGGGGGCAGTTCTATCGCGATCCCGCCCAGCAACAGTTTGCCCCACTCCCGACCTATCCCGAGATTCCCAGCTTGCCGGAGCCGTTCGCGACCGCGATGCGGGCGGTGACCGACGACGTGCGCCGTCAGTCGGCGGATATCGCCAGCTTCACCACGGAAGTGCTGTCGAGAATCAACTCCGCCTCGCCCAGCGAAGAAATCCGCCTGTTTCTCAACGATCCGGAATTTCGCGACAACCGCCTGCGGATCGCCAGGACCCTGCTGGCGGGCGCGCGCATCCCCACCGAGCAGATCAACGGTCTTTTCCTGGTCGACAGCGATCGTAGCGCGACCCCGGTCCACTGGCTCGCCGTGCATAACCAACAGCGCTGGATTTTTTTCGATCCCAACACAGGACGCCAGCATCTGCCGGAAAACCTGCTGGTCTGGTGGCGAGGCGCGCAGCCGGCGGTCGCGGTGGAAGGCGCGGAACTCGCCGCTCTCCAGTGGTCGGTCCGCCGCAACGAAATCAGCGCGCTCGACCTCGCCGAGCAGCGCGCCCGCGAACACGATTTTCCCTTGGCCAGGCTGTCGCTGCTGGACTTGCCGGTCCAGACCCAAACTGTTTATGCCACACTGCTGCTGGTCCCCATCGGCGCGCTGGTGCTGGTCGTGATGCGCAACGTGGTCGGCCTGCGCGCCCTGGGGACATTCATGCCGGTCCTGATCGCGCTGGCTTTCCGGGAAACGGGGCTGGCCGCGGGACTGGTGCTGTTCGCCCTGGTCGTGACGGTCGGTCTGCTGTTGCGCTTTTATCTGGAACGCTTGCGCCTCTTGCTGGTGCCGCGCTTGTCCGCCGTGTTGACCATCGTCGTGATCCTGATGGTGTTGATGAGCCTGCTCAGCCATCAGTTGCATTGGGACGTCGGGTTGTCGGTCGGACTGTTTCCGATGGTCATTCTGGCGATGGTGATCGAGCGCCTGTCCATCATCTGGGAAGAGCGCGGGCCCTGGGATGCGCTGATGGAAAGCTTGGGTTCGACCCTCATTGCCGTGCTGGCCTTTGTGGTGATGGGCCGGCCCGAGATCCAACATCTGGTCTTCGTATTCCCGGAACTGCTGCTGGCTGTGTTGGGACTGACGGTCCTGATGGGGCGCTATTCCGGTTATCGCCTCAGCGAACTGATTCGTTTCCGCGCGCTGATCCGCAAGGAGCCGTAAACCGATGTTTTCCCCCTGGCGGG
Organism: Candidatus Competibacteraceae bacterium; assembly: GCA_007695245.1. Classification (GTDB taxonomy): domain Bacteria; phylum Pseudomonadota; class Gammaproteobacteria; order Competibacterales; family Competibacteraceae; genus REEE01. The sequence goes on from REEE01000159.1 coordinate 13,006, forward strand.
CGTTGAAACAAGCCGGCGTGATCGGGCTGAACGCCCGCAACGGCCGCTACATTCTGGAATACAACGACCGCCGCCGGTATCCGCTGGTCGACGACAAGATCCGCACCAAGGGCCTGTTGAGCGAACGCGGGATCGCCGTGCCCGAACTGCTGGATGTCATCCGCACTCAGTATGAAGCCGGTCATTTGCATTCCCGGCTGGCTCGATGGGAGCAATTCGTCATCAAGCCCGCCTCCGGCAGCGGCGGCGACGGCATCGTGGTGATCGCCGGCCAGCGTCGCGATTACTGGATCACCGCCAGCGGCCGGTTGCTGACGCTGGAGGACTTGCAGTTTCACGTCTCCGGCATCCTCAACGGTCTGTATTCCCTGGCCGGACAGCCGGACGCGGCGCTGATCGAGGCGCTGGTGCATACCGATCCCATCCTCCGCACGCTCGCGCCCGAGGGCGTGCCGGACATCCGCGTCGTCGTGTTCCGTGGGGTGCCGGTGATGGCCATGATTCGCTTGCCCACGCGGCGGTCGGGCGGGCGGGCGAACCTGCATCAGGGCGCCATCGGCGCCGGCATCCACCTCGCCACGGGCGAGACGCTGCAAGCGGTCATGGACCAGCGGGTGATCGACCATCACCCCGACTCGGATGCGTTGATTTCCGGATTCCGGATTCCGGATTGGGATCAACTGCTGGAACTGTCGGCACAATGCCAGGAAGCCGTCGGTTTGGGCTATCTGGGCGTCGATATCGTGCTCGACGTCCGACGCGGCCCCCTGGTGCTGGAACTCAACGCGCGGCCCGGACTGGCGATCCAGATCGCCAATCGAGCCGGCCTCGGGCGGCGCCTCGAAGCGGTCGAGCGCCAGCCGGACCTGGAAAGCGCCGATCTCGCCACCCGCCTCGCCTGGAGTCGCGAACTGGCCGATCTGTAGCGGTTTTTAGAACCGGCGGCGGATGCCCAACGCGAGGAAATTCGAGCCGCCGCTGTCGGCAAATACGCCATAGCCGGTCGAACGATGATGCAGCCGGGCGATGACCGACCAGGGTTGATCCGGGCGGCTGAACTCCAGTTCGCCCATCCAGTACAGAAGGAACCGGGCGCTGGAGCCGCTGCGGTCGACTTCCTCGGCCGGCTCCCGGGTGGCGTAGGACGGACCGATGCCGAACGCCGCATGGGTCGGCAGCCAGCGATTCCAGGGAAACTTCATCCAGCGGGCCACGACGGCGGCGTTGAACTCCCAGTGATCCTGGTCGCCGAAATGCCGCACCCATTGCCCCTCAATGTCGAACTCGGCCCGGTCGCCGAGGTGGGCGAAACGCTGGGACACCGCCACGCCCACCAGACCGGCGTCGCGGAACCGCACATCGTCCATGCGGACGATTTCGTGCCAGTTGTTGTCGGTCATGCGGGCGGCGAACAGGCTGACCGCCCGGTCGCCGGGTCGAGCCAGCGGGAGGGTTTCGGTGGGTTGCGCCCCCGCCTCCGCCCCCGCGACCAGCAAAACCACGGCGACGCCCAACGCCGCCGTCCGGTTCCTCCACTTATTTCCAGTCATTCGCAACCCTCCGGACGCTCCGCCGCCGGCGATCCGGAAGCGCGACGGACCGCGCTATCGTCGGTGGAGGAAGACGCCACGTTGTGTTGAAATCGATAATCTTTCGATCATGGTCCCGCGCCTTGGTTTAGATTTTCCCAATCAAGGATGCTGAAAGGCGCGCGGAGAACCCCCGTACAGCGGGTATCAACTGATCCCTTTTGGGGTTCATCATGATTCAGGCTGAAAACTACGGCGATTGATGGCTGGACAAACAGCGCGTTATTGGGCGAATGATGAGTGATAAAGCGCATCACAACAAAATTGTATTGCAACGATATTGTTGTGATACAGGAAAAAATCAAGCTGTAGGAGTGAATCATGAACCAAGGGTTTTGCCGACGCGGTTCGTCGCTGGAAATCACGTTCTGGAAGATCAGGAACCGACAATCTCGTTGAGACCCTCTACCAGCCGGGACATGTCTTCCGGCGTTAAGGTGCCGATTCGGCGAGTCAACCGTTCCACGGCCAGCGTACGAACCTGACTGATTTTGACCCAGGAGCGCTTGGGCAACTGAGCGCCGTCCAGTTCCAGGGTCAGCGGAAACCCGGCGCGCTGTGGCTGGCTGGTCATAGCCATGGCGATCACCGTACCCGAACGCTCGTTGAAAATATCCTGGCTGACAACGACGACCGGGCGAAGTCCTGCTTGTTCGTGGCCGCGCGTGGGATTCAAATCCGCCCACCAGATCTCGCCCCTCAGTATTCGGGCCATGTCGCCAGATCCTCCGACAAGCCTTCCTCAGCCAAGGCTTTTTCGAAAGCGGGATCGAGCTTTGTGCATTCCCGCGCCAGTCGGTCACGCTCCAGACGCTCTATTTTTTCCATAATCGCCGTTTCAATCGCCTGACTGCGATTACGAAAGATCCGCGCGTTCACCAACCGATCCAGGCGCTCCAGCATCGGCTGTTCCAGGGTAATCGCTACTTTGGTCTTCGCCATGACGCTCTCCAAGTATGATGAATCATCATACTTTTAGCCCGTCCGGCGACGCAACAGATTACGGGTCATCATGATCCCTGGGGAACCGGGGTTACTCTTTGAGCCGATCGCTGTTCCTGCGGGCTCACGGAGCAATCCGCAAATGCCGCCAGTCGCTGGCGACCAGCGTCCGGCCGCCGTCGTCCAGGGCCACGACCCGCCAGCGCAACGGTTCCCCGGCGCGGTCGGCCAGCCAGGAACGCAAACATGGCGGTGATCGGGGGTCGGTCGATGAGGGGGCGTGGTAGCGATTTCGGCGGGTGCGGAAACAGCGGACTCACGTCCGCCGCTCGCTGGCGATCCCCGTCGTTCATTCAAGTGAACTTTCGGTGAGGATGTTGGAAGGCGCTCAGAAAAACCCGTATATTGGGTATCAAATGATCCTATTCGGAGTTCGCTATGATCCAAGCTGAAACTATCGCCGGCATCATGGGAGGCGATGCGGTCTTTCATCACGGCATACACACCTTGGGCGAGTTGGCGCGGGAAGTGGAGCAGGGCTTGCCCAAACGCACCGCGCGCGAGGTAGGGCGGCATTTTTTCAAGCGCGATCAGGACATCACCCATGAGTTTATCTACCGCCTGATCCCCGAGGCCAGCTACAAACGGCGCAAGGATCGTCTCACTCCGGAGGAAAGCGCCCGCATCGAGCGTATCGCCCGCATCGTGGCCACGGCGGAATTTGTCTGGGACGATGAAACCGACGCCCGGCACTTCCTGATGGCGGTCAATCCCTTGCTCGACGCCCGCCGTCCGCTCGACGTGGCCATGAGCGAAATCGGTGCCCGGCGCGTCGAGGCGCTGCTGTGGGATATTTATTACGGACATCCGGCTTGACCCTGGCGTACCGTGTGGCCGACCGCCGGCATCCGCTCTTCGATGGCGGCGGCGCGGCATTGCGGGGAGCACGCTGGAATTCTGTCGGCAGGCGCGTCATCTACGCCTGCGATACCTTGGCGGGAGCCATGCTGGAAGTGTTGGCGCACCTGCCTACCACGAGGTTCCCCAGGCATCATGCCTATATCCGCATCGAAATACCCGCCGCGGTCTCCTGCCTGACAGCCGATCTCACCGAGCTTCCGGATTGGTCGGCCCCCGAAAGCCCTGCCGCGCGCCGTTACGGTGATCGGTGGCTGGGCGAACGGCGCGCCTGCGTGCTGCACGTGCCTTCGGTCATCGTGCCGGAAGGCTGTAACCTGCTCATCAATCCCCTGCATCCGGAATTCGAACACCTTCGGGCGTCGGCGCCGCTGGATTTGCACTGGGACGCGCGATTGTTCGGGTCCGATGTATAAGCGAGCATCCGCCAGGATCATGCCCATCGAAACGATCGTTGATTTGGGTTTGCGCTATGGTTCGTGGGTCAGTTGGGTGACTACGTGGCGACCCTGGATCCGGCAACCGGAGACTAAGAGGCGTTTTTGTACAGCCTCTTGCGGACTAACTCATTGAAA
>REEE01000023.1 GCA_007695245.1 Candidatus Competibacteraceae bacterium
TGTCTGGAACGGTTGTGATGCTGTTGTTGGGGTTAGGGACGCTCCTGGTCGGTACTGGGCTGCTGGGAACCCTGCTGGGCTTGCGGGCCAAATTGGAAGACTTTTCCAATACCGCGATCGGCGCGATCATGACCGCCTATTATCTCGGCTATGTGATCGGAACCTTCGTGGTGCCGGTGCTGATCCGGCGCGTGGGCCACATCCGCGCTTTCGCCGCCATGGCGGCGATCGGGTCGGCCGCGGTGCTGTGCCATGGACTGGTGGTGCATCCCGTCGCCTGGTTCGCCCTGCGCGCGGTGACCGGGGTGGCCGTGCTGGGGGTCTATATGATCGTGGAAAGCTGGCTGAACGAACAGGCGCCCCAAGTGATCCGCGGTCAGGTCTTCGCCACCTACATGATGGTCAGTCTGATCAGCCTGGCGCTGGGCCAGTACTTGATCCTGGTCGGCGACATTGGTGCTCTGACCTTGTTCGCGGTGGCCGCCATGCTGTTCACGCTGGGTCTGGTGCCGATCGCCGCCACCCGGGTCCACGCGCCCCAGCCGCAGTTGCACCCCCCTGCCCTGGATTTCAGACATCTGTTGCAATTATCGCCATTGGCGACTCTCGGCGCCTTTATGGCGGGAATTGTCAACAGCGCCTTTTGGGGGCTGGGGGCGGTATTCTCGCAACGGATCGGGTTGTCGGAAGCCGGCACCGCGTTGTTCATGAGCGCGACCATCCTCGGCGGTGCCCTGCTGCAATGGCCCATCGGGCGGTGGTCCGACCACCATGGCCGGCGCGGCGTGCTGACGCTGGTGAGCTTCGCCGCCATGGCGGTAGCCTTGCTGATGTTGTTGGTCATGCGCCACTCGCTGGCGGCCCTGATCGCTTGCGCCTTTCTCTACGGGGGCCTGATGTTCTCCATCTACAGCCTCAGCGTGGCGTACATGAACGATCGTCTGCATGCGCCGGGCGAGGTGCTGGAAGCGACTCGTGGGCTGTTGCTGGTTTACGGGATCGGGGCCATCACCGGACCGATTCTCGGCGGGCCACTGATGGATCTCTTCGGTCCGGGCACCGTACCGGCCTATTCGGCGGCCGTTCTCGGTCTGCTGGGAACCATCGGCTTGGCGCGCATGGTGTGGCGGTCGCCGGTGCCTCTGGCGGAGCAGGGCGAGTTTGTACCCATGGTTCGCACCACTCCGATGGCTCTGGAAATGTTGCCTCAGGCCGATGCCCAGATGGCCATGGATTTACCACCAGCCGAGAAAGAGTCAATTCGGGTCAGGTCGCCATGACCGGTATCCCCGCGCGACAGGAAGGGTCGGATGGGTTCGCCGGCCCGGCCGCTTCTGGTATTCTTTGAACGGTAATTTTCATTTTCAACGCGAACAGCCACGCCATCGAGATCGCCATGCGCTTCGAGGATCTACCCCCGAACGACCGCCGCGAGGCCGAATCAGCCGCCAGTCGGTTCCTGGTGCGACACCACTACGTCAGCTTGGACGAGGCTTGCCAAACCCAGGATCTGACCCTGCCCGATCTCTGGGACCGGATCATGCGGGAAGCCGGGCTGCCGGAATGCGATCCGCCGACTTTCTCGCCTTTCGCTTGAGCGGGCGGGAGACCGCGTGGGTTCCAGCCATCCTCAATTTGAGAGGTGAAAGATGACCATGCAACGTGAATTGGGCGCTACGGGATTGCGGGTGAACGCCATCGGTCTGGGGGGCATGCCGCTGTCGATCAGCGGGCGACCCGCCGAGCAACAGGCTTTCGCCGTGATTGAGGCGTTCGTCGAAGGGGGTGGAAATTTCATCGACACCGCCAACGTGTACTGCCTGGACGACGACGACCTCGGTCACAACGAACGGCTGATCCAGCAAGCATTGGACCAGGTCGGCGCGACCGGCTCGGTCATCGTCGCCACCAAGGGCGGGCTGCGTCGGCCCGGCGGTGCCTGGATCACGGACGGCAGTCCCGACTGGCTGCGGCAATCCTGCGAGGCCAGCCTCAAGGCGCTCAAAACCGACCGGATCGAGTTGTACCAGCTCCACGCCGTCGATCCCAAGGTGGATTTCCGTCGTTCCCTGGAGGCGCTGGTCGCATTGAAGGAGGAAGGCAAAATCCGGCATCTGGGACTGTCCAACGTCAGCCAGGCGCAACTGGAACAGGCCCTCAATTTCACCCCGATCGTGTCGGTGCAGAATCGCTGCAATATTTACGACCCGCGGGATGTTCGCAACGGCATGATCGAATTCTGCCGGACCCGGCAGGTCACCTACATTCCCTACAGCCCGGTGGGCGGACATCACGGTCATCACCAGCTCGCCCAGGATCCGTTGATCCGTCAGTTGGCGACGAAATATCAGGTCTCGCCGCACCGGGTCGCTCTGGCCTGGCTGCTGCAGAAGGGCGAACACGTCTTGCCGATTCCGGGCGCGAGCCAGGTCGCCAGCATCCAGGACAGCCTGCGGGCGGTGGAATCGACGCTGGACACCGAGGATATCGCCACCCTGGACCAATTGCCCGGGCGCTGAGAACGGGTCAGGAATGGGGATCATAAAATTAACGCTCCCGGCCTGAGTGCGTCGGAAGTCCCTCGCGGAGCCGCTGTCATGAACACCGCGCTGCTCGTCTTATCCGGTGGCCAGGACTCCACCACCTGCCTGTACTGGGCGCTGGACCGGTTCGGCGCTGGCAACGTCGCGACGGTGACTTTCGATTACGGCCAGCGCCACCGCATCGAGCTGGACTGCGCCGCGCGAGTGGCGGCCTTGGCCGGCGTGCCGCACACCGTATTGCCGATTGACACGTTCGCCGCCCTGGGCGGCAACGCCCTGACCGACGCCGCCGTCGCCGTGCAGCCGGGCGTGGAGGCCCACACGCAACTGCCCAATACCTTCGTCCCCGGTCGTAACCTGATTTTCCTGACTTTCGCCGCCGCCCTGGCCTACCAGCGGGCCATCCACCATCTGGTGACTGGGGTGACCCAGACCGACTACAGCGGCTATCCCGACTGCCGGGAAGCCACTCTGCGGGCGCTGGAACAGGCCATCCGACTGGGCATGGACTACGACCTCACCGTTCATGCGCCGCTGATGTTCAAATCCAAGGCCGAAAGCGTGAAGCTGGCCCGCGATTTGGGTGCTTTGCCGGCGTTGGCCTACAGTCACACTTGCTACAACGGCCAGCAGCCGCCCTGCGGCGTCTGTCCGGCGTGCGAGCTGCGCGCCAAAGGCTTCGCCGAAGCCGGGATTCCCGACCCGCTGGTGGAGCGGTTCCGAAACGTCGCGCCATGACCTCTCGGCTCTTTTGCACCACGCCTGTCCGAACGAGAGTCCCGGCCTGGGCAATCCGACCAG
>REEE01000158.1 GCA_007695245.1 Candidatus Competibacteraceae bacterium
ACTCGACCATCAACACTGTCTCCTAAAACGATGCATCCAGGGAATTGCGGGATTACGAAGCCGAACCGTCACGGTCCGCGCCCGAGGGTTGTCAAGATAGCGTTGCCAAAGGCAATAATCCAGCCATCAGCCAACCGATGCGCCTTCGCTCACTCGAACGCGTAAGCAAAATCGCCATCCCGCACGCTCACCCGCACCCGTTCGATGGGTTTCCCTTCCATCATCCGTTGCAAAAACTCCTCGCTGATGTGCGGCAGCACGGTATTGGTCAAAATCGCATCCACCATGCGTCCGCCGCTTTCCAACTCGGTGCAGCGGCTGACGATCAGCTTGACCACCTCGTCGTCGTAGCCGAACGGCACCTTATGGTTCTCCAGAATCCGCTTGGCGATGCGGCCCAATTGCAAGCGCACGATATCGCCGATCATCTCGTCGCTCAGCGGGTAATAGGGAATCGTCACCAACCGGCCCAACAGCGCCGGCGGAAACACCTTCAGCAAGGGTTCCCGCAGCGCCTTGCTCAAACCGTCCGGATCGGGCAATAGCTCGGGGTCTTTGCACATACCCATGATCAGATCGGTGCCGACGTTGGTGGTCAACAGAATCAGGGTGTTCTTGAAGTCGATGAACCGCCCCTCGCCGTCTTCCATCCAGCCCTTGTCAAACACCTGGAAGAAAATCTCATGCACGTCGTGGTGGGCTTTTTCCACCTCGTCCAGCAGCACCACGCTGTAGGGCCGACGGCGCACCGCCTCGGTCAGCACCCCACCCTCGCCATAACCGACATAGCCCGGTGGCGCGCCCTTGAGGGTCGAGACGGTGTGCGCCTCCTGAAATTCGCTCATGTTGATGGTGATGACGTTCTGCTCGCCGCCATACAGCGCCTCGGCCAGCGCCAGTGCGGTTTCGGTCTTCCCCACCCCGGAGGGGCCGGCCAGCATGAACACCCCGATGGGTTTGTTGGGATTGTCCAGCGCGGCGCGCGAGGTTTGGATACGCCGGGCGATCATGTCCAGGGCATGGCGTTGGCCGATGATGCGGCGGTTGAGGAGATCGGCCAGTTTCAGCACGGTTTCAACTTCGTTCTTGACCATGCGCCCGACCGGAATGCCGGTCCAGTCGGCGACGACGGACGCCACCGCCTGTGCGTCCACGCTGGGCAGAATCAACGGCTTCTCGCCTTGGAGCTCGTGCAATCGGGCTTGCAACTCCCGCAGTTCCTCCAGCCAGGCCAGGCGTCGCGCATCGGCTTCCTCCTCCGTGGCTTCGGCCTCGACCGCACCGCCATCGCCGCGCAGCCGGGCGCGCAAGGCCAGAACCTGATCCACCAGATCCTTTTCCTCCTGCCAGCGCGCATCCAGATCCACCAATCGCGCTTCTTCAACCTGTAATTTTTCGGTGGCTTCCGCCTGACGTTGGGCGGTGTCGATGCCGACCGCCGTTTCGCGACCGATGATTGCCAATTCAGTTTTCAGCCCCTCGATGCGGCGGCGACAATCCTCCACCTCGGCGGGGACCGCGTGCAGGCTGATCGCCACCCGAGCGCTGGCGGTATCCAGCAAGCTGACCGCCTTGTCCGGAAGTTGGCGGGCGGGGATGTAGCGGTGCGACAGCTTGACCGCCGCTTCCAGCGCCTCATCGAGAATCTGCGCCCGATGATGCTGCTCCATGGTCGAGGCCATGCCGCGCATCATCAGGAGAGTTTTCTCCTCGCTCGGCTCGCCGATCTGCACCACCTGAAACCGGCGGGTCAGCGCGGGATCCTTCTCGATATGTTTCTTGTATTCCGCCCAGGTCGTCGCCGCGATGGTGCGCAGCGTGCCTCGCGCCAACGCGGGTTTGAGCAGGTTGGCGGCATCACCGGTGCCCGCCGCGCCGCCGGCGCCGATCAGGGTATGCGCCTCGTCGATGAACAGAATGATCGGCTTGGGCGAGGATTGCACCTCGTCGATCACTTGGCGCAGCCGGTTCTCGAATTCGCCTTTCATGCTGGCCCCGGCCTGCAGAAGGCCCACATCCAGCACCCGCAAGGTCACATCCCGCAATGGCGGCGGCACATCGCCGGATGCGATACGCTGGGCGAACCCCTCCACCACAGCGGTTTTCCCGACCCCCGCTTCACCGGTCAGGATCGGATTGTTCTGGCGGCGGCGCATGAGAATATCGACGATCTGGCGGATTTCCTCGTCGCGGCCGACGATCGGATCGAGTTCGCCTTTGCGCGCCCGACCCGTCAAATCCACGGAAAAGCGCTGCAAGGCTTCCTGCTTGCCCATCTGCGCCGGAGCCAGCGCCTCGCTGGCCTCACCCGGCACCGCGCCGCCGCCGACCTGAGAGCCATCGGTGGCGCGCAAGCCCGACTCCGGAGACGCGGCGATAATGTCGGCGAAACGCTCGGTGAGTTCATCGAGCTTAAGCTTTTCAAACTCGCGGGAAATCACCAGCAGCGCGTTGCGCAGATCGGGCGTTTTCAACATCCCCACCAGCAGGTGGCCGGTGCGCACTTGGGCGTCCTCAAACATCAGGGTTGCGTAGACCCAGCCCTCTTTCACCGCCGCATCCACATGCGACGACAAATCGGAAATCGACGTCGCGCCGCGCGGCAGACGATCCAACGCCTCGGTAAAATCCTTGGCCAACCGGGAGGGATTCAGATTGAAGTGCTGGATCACTCGATGCAAGTCCGAATCCGGTAACTGCAGAATCTGGTGCAGCCAATGCACCAGTTCCACATACGGATTACCCCGCAGCTTGCAGAACACGGTGGCGCTTTCGATCGCTTTATAGCCCAGGCTATTGAGCTTGCCGAACAAGGCGACGCGACTGATTTCAGCCATGAATTCGGACTCCTTTGAAAGTTATTTGCAATAAGTGACGGCATCCAACTTCACATCATCGGCGTCGTGCTCCAGCGGCTGGCCGGTCAACCAGGTCGTCCAACCCAGTTGGGTTTCTTCGCCCAGTTTCAATGGCGGCACTTCGTCCCGCTTGAGGATGAGGTTGACATCCCACAGCAACTCGTCGCCCATGTAGTTGCGCACCCAAGCCACCAAGCGCCGCAAACTGTCGCTGCCAGGTAGAAACCGCTGGAATTCCTCCAGCGACATCGGCCCCATAATCACTCGGAATTTGTGCTGACAATCCCAGACCCGTTCGCCGATCACCGCCGTCATCCCGAGCAGACCGGTACTGGGAGATTCCCCCAGCCGACAGCGGCTCGCCTCGGACAGCGGCAGCCAGTGACCGACGAAGGTTTCGATCCTCACCGGCAGGTTAAAGAAATCCGCCAGGATCGCCTGCAACCCCTCGGCATTCCGGGTTTGACCGGCCAGCCGACCCGCGTAATGGAATTTGGCCAAATCCGGCACCGCATCCCGGTTCCACAACGACGGCATTCCCAAACCGAACGGCGCGCCGACATAAACATTGAAACGGTCGGTTTCCGGCCGATCGAAGCTGACCGTCGGTTGCGCGTCCGCCCACGCCCGGTAAAACAGACTCAGCATTCGATGATGGAAGACATCGGCGAAACTGGCAAAGGTGCGGTCGCCATGGGCGCGCTTGCGCTCGTAGGCGTATTCGGTCAGATGCAGCGGCAAGGGTCCCTGCGGACCGAACAAGCCCAGAAAGTATTGCGCGAGACGCGGCGGGCGATCTTCAGCACCGGGATCGAACGCCGCCAGGGTGGCCGGCGCAAACGCCATCGACGGCTCCTGCGTCAATCGCACCGGGTCATCGCGCGCGCGCGCCGCCTTGCCGAACCGGGGCTGGTCCCGATAACGGCACTCCAGCCGCCGCAGCGCCTGGAAAAAATGGCAGGCGTAGGGCTCGCGCCGCAACGCCTCGAACAGCTCTACAGGAGATGCCGACATCCGATCCGGGCTGGCCATCGCATGATCTCGCCGCGCTCGGTCGAACGCACGACCGTCTCGGTGAAGGAATTAATGGAAACGTACTTGGCGAAAAACTGCTCCAGCACGGCGCCCAACAGAAACGCACCCGCGCCTTCGAACGCCGATTCATCCAATTGCACCGCCACCTCCAGGCCGCGGGCAAAAGCGATCGGCCCCGGAATCGGCGCTCGGCGGGTGATCGGTCGCGATTGCGCCGAGATCACGCCGTCGATCTGCCGCTGCACGGTCGCCTCGGCCAAATCGCCATACAAAGCCAGCAACTCGCGCAGCGCCGCCGCGCCCTGCCGCTCATCGGTATCGATCAGCGACAGATAATTCAGACTCAGATGGCTGACCAGTCGCCAGGCGGTATCGCCGTGGGCGCGAGAAAATCGCGGATGGCTCGGTCCGGTGATACAGCGAATCGCCTTCACCGGCGCGCCGGAACTCAGCGTAAAGTCGGTTTCCCCGCGCCCGACCGGCAGGTGCAACGGCAAGTCGCGATTGGTGCAAAGCGTGCTCACCGCCACTTGTTGCAGATTGCCGCGATAGGGCGTCTCGTCGGCGTCCACCAGCCCCAGATAGATTTCGCTGCCGATATAGCTGGAACGCGGTCCGGCCCGGCGCTGCTGGCTGGATAGCAGGCGCGGCAGGCGATGCACGGTATAGAAAGACCGGCCGCCATGTTGGCTCAAACGGTCGTAGTGGGCGTAAAACGGCAGAAACTCCTGCTCCTCGCCATCGGCACCGATCCCGGTGACCCCCTTGACCTGATACACCTCGAAATCCATGGGCCGAGTGCGTTCCGGAACCACGTGATGTTCGGCAACCCGCTGCGTCAGGTGAATGCGATCGGCGCGCTTGGGAAACAGATTGATCGCCGGCGCGCAAAACAGGACGAAGTTCTCCGCCGCCACCCGGTTTTCCAATAGCGGATCGTGGCGATTCAGTAAAATCAGAATTTCCAGCTCTGCACCGGCGCACCGGCGCACCGCCTTGCTCAGTCCGCTTAACTCCACGAACAGATAACGGGGCGGGAAAACAAAGTATTCGTGCAGCAGGCGATAGCCTTGGAACGAAGGCGGCGAAAACGGTAACAACGCCTGTTCTTCCGCAAAACCCACCCGTTCGATCGACGGACCGGGAATCACCTCATGCCAGGGCGCCGGCCGTTGCCCCGGCCGCGCCGCCACGACGACCGCATTCGCCAACAGTTGCTCGTACAAACGCATGGGCAGGGCATCGCTCCCCTGCAAATACAGGGTCAACCGGTCCAGCGGCAGTTTGCTAAACGGCAGACCCGGCAACGTGGTGCGCAGGCGCAAGCGCAAGCCGGCCCGAATCCGGTGGGCGTCGGGCAGATCCAGCATGGCCACCGGCTCCTTGCCCGAAAAATACTGCGCCTCGGTGATTTCCAGGGGCCACAAGGTCACCGGGTGCGCCGTGCGATATTCGCAGGAAGTTTGCTCGCCTTTGCCCAGCACGCTGCGTAATTCGGTGGCTCTGGGAATGACAAAACCCTGCTCGAGGGCCGCCTCGGTGGGATCCAACGCAAAGCGCGCGATCAGCATGGATGGCGTGGGCGCCAGATAATGCGGATAGAAGATTTCCAGTAAATGCTGGGTGAAGCCGGGAAATTCGGCATCGATCTTGAGCTGCACCCGCGCCGCCAAAAAACTGAATCCCTCCAGCAGACGCTCCACATAAGGATCCGTGCATTCAAAACCCTCAAGACCGAGACGACCGGCGATTTTCGGGAATTCCTGGGCAAATTCACCGCCCAGTTCGCGTAAAAACTGTAATTCCCGGTTGTAGTATTGTAAAAGTCGCGGATCCATATCAGCGCACCTTAGCCTTGCGAACGCCCTCTTCGACTTTCACCTGTCCACTTTCCAAGTCGATCTCGGTTTTCAGGTACAGCTGTTGCGGCAGGGGCTGCCCCCATAATTCGCCCTCGATTTCAAACGTCAGGGAATTATGGCTCACCTGCGCGGCGGTCAAATTCGCCCGAACCCGCACGGTATTCCGCAGGATGCGCGGTTCGAAATCGATCACCGACTGGCGCAACAGATTCTCCAGCATGTTGAGATCCAGGATGCGAACCGTCATGCCCGCCAACGGCGGAATGCCGAAATTCACCACGGAACCGGCGACGAACGGGTAACGTTCCAGATCGTCGGGACTCAGGGGGCGACTGGCGTTGAACAGCCAGGCCAGATCGCGCAGCACGCACTCCCGTAACCGGCTCATGGACAATACCCGCTTCTCGCGGGATTCCTGCGACTGGTCGGGCTCATCGTCCGTCAACCGGTCCAGCAGCGAGGGCTGCAACCGTTCCTGGGGGGTGAGTTCGGCCATGAAAGGGCCACCGTATCCTCAAGCCAGCGCCACGGACGATGAAGGTCTAGGCGGATTCGGTCGCGGGAGGTTCGACCGACGGTCCGGTTTCCTCACCCAACCGCAGCAGGCGGACATCCAGCAGGGGATGCTCTCCTACATCGCTGGCCAACATGCGCTGGCCCATCCCCAGATAGACCCCTTCCGCCGGTTCCAACCACTCCGTCTTGTGACCCAACTGCAACAACGGGTCCGCGCTGGCCTGCGAACCGGGATATCGCGCTGGAATCAAACCGACCGTCTCGCCACCGTTGGCCCAGGTAAAAAAAGCCGGCATCCAGACCAGATCGCGCAGATCGGCGGGGACCTCCAATTTGATGCTGGCCATGCGTTCGAAGGGAATCCAGAAGTAGCGGCCGTTGATGATGGCTTCCAGTATCGGACCGAGCCGGGTGTCGGCATCGGCGATCCAGGCGAAAGGCTGGTTGTCGATCGCTCCGGGCGTCGCCGGCGCCGTCTCGAACGCCTGTTCCCGGATGGCGGCCGCCTGTTGGTGATGGCCATCGGCGGTCAGGCGCAACGCTTCCAGCAGCAAAGCGACCCACGGCTGCGGATCACCAAAGATCAATGGCGACCGGCGACCGGCGAACACGTCGGCGCGCAGCATTTCGCAGCGCAGCGCCTCGCGGTAAGTCTGCACCATCGGCAGGCTGCCGGCGTCCATCTCCGCCAGCACGTTCAACTGATTGAGCGCCCGTTCCCATTGGCCCAGAATCGCCAGCAGTTGGAATAGAAAAATCCGGTGCCTGGGGTTGGCCGGTTCCCGGCGCACCTGATCCTGCACCTTGGCCAGAACCGGTTGCAAATTTTGCTCTGCCAACAACTCACCCAGCAGCATCAACGCTCTCCATCACAATGACAAAAAGGCCGGTGGTTCGCCCACCGGCCTGTCGTGCTCAGCCAACCTCGACCGTCGTCTGATCGAAGAAAGCCTCCACCGGTTTGCCGATGCTGCCGCCCTTGGTGTCCTGCTGCTCGTAGTGGACGGTCACTTTGGCGTAGGCAAAGCTGACGCTGCTGTACGGCTCGTCCTCGCTGCCGCTGCCCGCCCAGTCCACGTGCTCGACCAGGCAATTGTCGAAGGTATAAATCTCGAAGGGTTTCTGCACCGCGCCCTTCGCGCCGACGTTCTTGGTCAAATGCACCACGATCTTGTCAATGTGCTGGCCGGAGACCATGAACCCGAACAGTTGCGGAGTCGCCTTTTCGCGCTTCATCGTGCAACTGAAGGAACTGACCGAAGTACGGCCTGAAGACAGGCCGGTCGATCCGGAGCTGACCGTGGATGGGTTAGCCGCGGAAAAGTTGTAGCTGTAGAGCTTGATCCACTTCTCGTAACCCTTGGCCGTGCTCTCGCCTTCGATACCGTTCGAGATCTGCATGTATGAATCATAAGCCATGTCATTCACCTCCACTTGGAATTAATCTTCGCGCTTTTGCAATCAATCGCGCGTCTTGGGTCGAGCAGGGAGCGATTCGGTTAAAGCTTGGCAACCGACTCGATCACGCTCTCGATTTTGACTCTTGCACATCCTGTGCCATTTATATAATTCCATGATTTATAAAATAATTATAACAAGAACTGGTCAGAGACTCCGGTTCGTGGCACCACCGCGAACCTACCAAAATGACCTCCGACCCGCTCATTTTGAACCGCTGGTGCCTAACCTCCTTTTGCCGAAGGCAGTTTCGAAACCAGCCGCAACGACACCGTCAACCCTTCGAGTTGATAGTGCGGCCGCAGGAAGAATTTGGCGCTGTAATACCCGGGATTGCCTTCCACCTCCTCCACCACCACCTCGGCGTCGGCCAGTGGATACTTGGCCTTGGTGATCTCGGATGAAGTCGCCGGCGCGCCATCCACATAATTGGAAATCCAGCTCTGCAACCAGCGCTGCATGTCGTCGCGTTCCTTGAACGACCCGATCTTGTCGCGCACGATGCACTTCAAATAATGCGCGAAACGGCAGGTTGAGAACAGATAGGGCAGGCGCGCCGCCAGGTTGGCGTTGGCGGTGGCGTCTGGATCATCGTATTCCGTCGGCTTTTGCAGCGATTGCGCGCCGATGAACGCGGCGACATCGGAATTCTTGCGGTGGATCAGCGGCAGGAAGCCGTTCTTGGACAATTCGGCCTCGCGCCGGTCGCTGATGGCGATTTCAGTGGGGCATTTCATGTCCACACCGCCGTCGTCGGTCGGGAAGGTATGCGTGGGCAAACCCTCCACCGCGCCGCCGGATTCGACGCCGCGAATGCGGGTACACCAGCCGTACAGCTTGAACGCCCGGTTGATGTTGACCGCCATGGCGTAGGCCGAATTGGCCCAGACGTACTTGCTGTGATCGCTGCCCTCCGCGTCCTCCTCGAAATCAAATTCCTCGACGGGATTGGTTTTCGCGCCGTAAGGCTGCCGGGCCAGAAACCGCGGCATGGTCAGGCCGACGTAGCGGGAATCGTCGGACTCGCGCAACGAACGCCAGGCGGCGTATTCCGGAGTTTGGAAAATCTTGGTGATATCGCGTGGATTGCTGAGTTCCTGCCAGGAATCCATCTGCATGGCGGTCGGCGCGGCGGCGGCGATGAACGGCGCGTGGGCGGCGGCGGCGACCTTGGCCATCTCGCCCAGCAACTCGACATCGGGCGGACTGTGATCGAAGTAGTAATCCCCGACCAGGCACCCAAAGGGCTCGCCGCCAAACTGGCCGTACTCTTCTTCGTAGACCTTTTTGAAAAGCGGGCTTTGATCCCAGGCGGCACCCTTGTACTTCTTGAGGGTCTTGTGCAAATCCTTCTTGGAGATGTTCATGACGCGAATCTTGAGCATCTCATCGGTCTCGGTGTTATTGACCAGATGATGCAGACCGCGCCAGGCGCTCTCCAGCGCCTGGAAATCGGGATGATGCAGAATTTGGTTGAGCTGCTCGGTGATTTTCTGATCGAGCGCGGCGATCATCGAATCGATGGATTTGACGACGTCGCTGGAAAGCAGGGCGGTGTACTGCAACGCCTGCTCGGCCAGGGTCCTGACCGCGGACTCGACCGCCTCCTTGGCCTGATCGGACTTGGGCTTGAATTCTCGCTGGAGCAACGAAGAAAATTCGCTGGCTTCCAGCGTTTCGGCTTCAGGTTGAGCCTGAGCGCTCTGAGCGGTTTCAGCCATGGCTCAATCACTCCTCGGCGGCGGGTGACGCAGCGTCCTGGGGCTTGGGAGCGGCCGCCAGGGACTGCAAGAGACTGGGATCGTTCAGCACCTTGGCGAGCAATTCCTCGGCGCCGGTCTTGCCGTCCATGTAGCTCATCAGGTTGGACAATTGTTGGCGGGCCTGCAGCAACTGGTTCAGGGAGTCCACTTTGCGGGCGACGGCGGCGGGTGAGAAGTCCTCCATGCTCTCGAAGGACAAATCCACGCTCAACTCCCCCTCGCCGGTCAGCGTGTTGGGCACCCGAAACGCCACGCGCGGCTTCATGGCCTTCAGCCGACTGTCGAAATTATCGACATCGACTTCCAGGAACTTGCGGTCGGCCACCGCCGCCAAAGGCTCGGTGGGCTTGCCGGACAAATCGGCCATCACGCCCATCACAAACGGCAACTGCACTTTCTTCTGGGCGCCATACACCTCGACGTCATACTCGATCTGAACGCGCGGCGCTCGGTTGCGGGCAATAAATTTTTGGCTGCTCATCGCCATGGGATTCGATCCTCGCTCAGTGGCTCTAGTCTGTCGAAATAACCTAGTTCATCTATCAATCATTGTACAGTCGGCATGTTTCATTCGGTCTCTTCCGGTCGCACGCCGAAAATCAGATCGGTCTGCTCGGTGGCGTTCGGCGCGAGATCCCGCAGCACCTCCATGAAATCCATGGTGACCAGTTTCTGGGCGCGTCTGAGCATGAACGGCACCGGGCTGGAGGGTTCGTAACGTCGATAGTAATCGCAAATTTTATCGAGCATACGTATTACATCCTCACGGCCGGCGATGTCGCCCACGATCGTGCGCTGCCCGGTTGCGAGCGTGCCTCCGGCCGCGCCCGACTCCCCGAACTCGCCGGTTTCGTCCTCGCTCGCTCCTTCCACGCCCCGCCGCCGCAGTTGCTCGGTCAGGATCTGCCGGATTTCCTTCAGCACTCCCGCCAGCGCGCTCATATCCGGTGCCGCGGTCACCCCGACTCGATCGGTTAACAGGGCTTCGATCCGTTCGGCGCGCTCCATGGCCTCGGCGACCGTTTCGGCGATAGCTTGCAAATCCTCCAGGCTGGCCTCCTGGAACGCGCCATCAATCATCGTCTGATTCGGCGGTGTGTGTTCCTCATCGGCGACCACCGGGGTCAGCAAGCCGGCGGCGACCTGGACATCGCGCAGGCTGAACCGACCGAGGCTGCGCGAATGAACCAACGGCGCGACGCGCAAATCGCGCAAAGTGGTTTCCGGATCGCAGAGCGACACAATGGTGTTGACGCGCAGCGTGGGATCGTTGTCGTCGTCGGGGTCGAGCTGCGGATAAACGCTCTCCCAATGGCGTTCGATCAACCCTTCCAGCAACGCCAGGCCATCGGTGAATCCTCGCAGACCGTCGGTGTTGAGCGACGCCCGGGTCAGATAGGCCGCCACCCGCAAGTCGCGGGTGCGCTCCAGCAGACCGAGAGCGGTTTTAGCGACGCCGCGCCAATCGGGGGGTTCGCCGGGAATGATGGTGTCGCCATACTGGCGTTCCGACGTTCCCCGCGCCTGCTTTTCCATTTCAGCAAATTGCGGGTCGTATTCGAGATCTTCACCGCACGGCGCATCGGCGGCGATCTCGCTCAACAGGCTTTCAACGTCAATGATGCTCATCGGTTTGCCCCCCTCATCCAATTCGCTGATCTTGCAACAGGGACTGACTTGGCGCTATCTCACGCACAGTATAGACTGTGCGCTGACAGTCCACCGCGCGCGACGCATTCAGATCCATCCACAGGCCAAGCAGCATTCCCGCCAGCGAAACTTGCGCCATGCCCCTGAAATTGACCATCACCAGCTACCAACGGCTTTCTCCCGGCCAGGAAACCACGAAGATCCTCGATCGCGGGTCTCTCACGATCGGCCGCGCGGCGCAAACCGACTGGATCCTGCAGGACCCGGAGCGCATTCTGTCCGGCAAGCATTGCACCATCCACCACCAGGATGGCGATTACCACCTTACCGACAACAGCACCAACGGCACCTTTCTCAACGATTCCGACCAGCGCATCCCCCGCAATCAGACGGTCAAACTCCACGATGGCGACCGTTTCGTGCTGGGCGAATACGAAATCGCCGTCACCCTGCTGCCCGGGGCCGCGGAACTGGCGGAACTCGAGCCGGAGGGTCCAGTCACCGATATCGTACCAAGTCCGGAATCCTCTTCACCGCTTGCAATGGATTTGCTCGACGGCGGTGCCGAACCCGGCGGCGGCCCGGCGAGTTCGGGCCAACCTTCCTTCGCCGATCTGCTCGGTGAAGATAGTCTGGACCTGAAACATCCGCCAGGTTCCCCGCCTCGGGGCCGAGTCGTCACCGAACCCTCCGCCGACCTGCTGGCGCCGGATCGGGCCTTCTTCGAACCCCCCGCGCTGATTCCCGAAACGCCGTCCGCGCCGCCCGCGGCTCCAGAGCCGGTCGTCCCGCCCGCGGCCGACATCCCGGTTCGGCCGCCGTCCGCGCCCGCCGAACGCTTGGCCGCCGCCGACGAACCATCGGCGAGCCCCGCGGCCTCTGTCCCGGAACCACAAACCATCCCCGAAGATTGGTGGATGACGCCGTCAGCCGCGCCGAGCGAGGCGCGGCCCGCCGCCGCGCCCCCGTCGGAATCTCCTCCCTTCGCGCGGTCCCCGACTCCCACACCGGCCGAAGCGCCGCCATCCGTTCCCGAACCGCCCGCATCCCACTTCGCGGAATCGGTCGACGCGGCCACGCCTCCGCTGAAACCTCCACCCCAACGCCCCCCCCCATCGCCCTCCTTCGCCTCGCCCCCCGTCTCGACGACGGCCGCCGCGCCACCCGGACCCGATACCCAGTCCTTGATCCAGGCCTTTCTGGACGGCGCCGGGCTGCCACAAGCGCGATTGAACGAGGATCAGTTGCCGGAGATCATGGCCAATCTCGGCGCGATTTTCCGCGAAACCGTGCGGGGACTCATGGAGATCCTGCTGGCCCGCGGCGATATCAAGGGCGAATTTCGCCTGGATCGCACCGCCATCGGTCCGGTGGAAAACAACCCGCTGAAGACGCCGCCGGGACAACCGCCATTGCGTCCGGAAGAAGTGATGGTCCTGCTCCTGATCCGCCAGCAGGACGCTTACATGTCGCCGGTTCAGGCGGTGCATGAAGGCTTCAACGACATCAAGGCCCACCAACTGGCGGTCATGGCCGGGATCCAGTCCGCCTTGACCCGGTTGCTCGAGCGCTTCGATCCCCACAATTTGGAAAACCGTCTCCAACCGAACGTGCTCGACAGCATCCTGCCCGGAAGCCGCAAGGCCAAATACTGGGATCTGTTCACCAGCGAATATCAGGCCATCGCCCGGGAAGCCGAGGATGATTTCAATGAGTTGTTCGGCGACGAATTCGCCCGCGCTTATGAAGAACGTTTGCGGGGGCGCTGAATCCTCGCGATTCCCAAGGCCACGCCCGCTACCGTTCCACGGTGGGAATGCTAGGATTGAATGACGGCAATCCCGATCCTTCACTTAACGATGCGATGACACGAGCGACACCCCCATGAGTTGGTACAGCAAGGTCGTGTGGTCCGAGGGGATGTTCCTGCGCCCCCAGCATTTTCAGCAGCAAGACCGTTACCTCGAAGCCCTCGTCCGGCAATCCTGCGGCCATCTGCGCCCCTATGACTGGGGAGTGGCGGAACTGGCCCTGGACCGGGAAGCGCTGGCGCTGGGCAAGGTCGCCATCACCACCGCCAGCGGTCTGCTGCCCGATGGCACGCCTTTTTACATTCCCGATTACGATCCGCCGCCCGCGCCGCTGGAGATCGACGCCGAGGTCCGCGATACCCGGGTCATGCTGGCCCTGCCGCTGCGGCGGACCGGCATGGCGGACGTAGAGCGCGGCGAGCAGCAGGATACCGCCGCCCGCTACCGGGCCGTGGCCGGCGAGGTGCGCGACAACAATATCGACACCGCCAACAACAGCGCCTTCGTCGAGACCGGCGCGCCGCGCCTGCGATTATTCCTCGACACCCGCGATTCCAGCGATTACACCTGCATCGGCATCGCCCGCGTCCAGGAGAAGCGCCCCGATCAGACCGTGGTGCTGGACAGCGAGTACCTGCCCCCCTGTCTGGACTGTCGCGGCGTACCGGCCCTGAACGGCTTCATCACCGAAGTGCTCGGACTGCTGCACCAGCGCGGCGACGCCCTGGCCGAGCGAGTCACGGGCGCGGGCACGGCGCGCGGCGCCGGCGTGGACATCGCCCAATTCCTGCGCCTGCAAACCGTCAACCGCTTCGAACCGCTGTTCGCGCACCTCGCGACCATGCGCGGCCTGCATCCGGAAGCGTTCTATCAGACCGCCCTGCAACTGGCCGGAGACATGGCCACTTTCACCGGCAAAACCAAACGGCGGCCGCCGGCGTTTCCAGCCTACGACCACGACGATCTGCAAAAGACCTTCAGCGTGCTGATGCTCGAATTGCGTCGTTCGCTCAGTCTGGTGGAAGAACAGGCGGCGATTCGGATTCCCATCGAGGAGCGTCAATACGGCATCCGCGTGGCGATCATCACCGACCGCGAGCGCCCGCTGCTCACCAAGGCCACCTTTATTCTGGCGGTCCGCGCCGACATGGCGACCGATCTGCTGCGCGCCCGCTTTCCGACCCAGGTCAAGATCGGGCCGGTCGAAAAAATCGCGCAATTCGTCAACCACCACTTGCCGGGCATCGGCGTCAGCGCCCTGCCGGTGGCGCCCCGGGAGATTCCGTACCAGTCCGACTTCATCTACTTCCGGCTCGACCGCAGCAGCGAATTCTGGAAGCAGATTCTCAACTCGGGGGGCTTCGCCTTCCATGTCGGCGGCGAGTTCCCCGGAATGGAAATGGCGTTCTGGGCCATCAAAGAGTGAACGAGTAGCGCACCGTGACTATCGACGATCCGTTTGCCCCCACCAACGAGGACGACAGCGACCGCACGATCATCCGGCCGGCGCCGGGCGGTCGCCGCCCTGGTCCGGGCGCGGCACCCGCGCCACCGCGACCGTTGGACCCACCCTCACCCGAGCCAGCGGCCGCGATCCCGTCCGGAATCGGGTTGAACCCACTGGAAGCCGCCGCCGCGCCGTTGCTCGGGTTGATCATGCGCCTGAAAAACACTGCTTCGCATCCCGATCCCGAGCGGCTGCGCCGGCGGATGATCGAGGAGATCAAGGAGTTTACGGCCAACGCTCGCAACCGGGGCATTCCCGAGAAGACCGTATTCCGGGCCCGCTACGTGCTTTGCACCACGCTCGACGAGGTGGTGCTGAACACGCCCTGGGGCCGGGCCAGCGAGTGGAGCGAGAACAGCTTGCTGATTACTTTTCATAACGAGACCTGGGGCGGTGAAAAATTCTTCGAGTTGCTGGACTCGATCATTCTCGATCCGCGCAAAAATCTGCACCTGCTGGAACTGATGTACCTGTGTCTGGCTTTTGGTTTCCAGGGTCGTTACCGACTTCTGGACAACGGGCGCAGCCGCCTGGACGAGCAGCGAGAGCGGGCCTACAACGCCATCCGCACCGCGCATGGTGAATTCGAGCGGGAGTTGTCCCCGCACTGGCGCGGTGTCAGCGAACAACGCAACCCGCTGATCCGTTACGTCCCGCTGTGGGTGGTGGCGGCGGTGGCGGCCGCCTTGCTCCTGGTGGCCTACGCGCTGTTTAGCTGGCTGCTCAACAAGGCTTCCGATCCGGTGCTCACCTCGCTCGGCGAACTCCGCGGCGAAACCGTGGCGATGGTGCGGCGCGCCGGCGTTCCCGCCGCGCCTCCACCGGTCAAACCTCAGGCAACGGCGGACTTGAGTCGCGTGTCCCAGGATTTGCGTCGGTTTCTGGATCCGCAGATCCGCGCGGGCCAAATCGAGGTCATCGAAGACGCCGACCGGACCACGGTCCGCATCCGCGGCGATGGGTTGTTCGACTCCGCCAGCGCCAATATCAAATCCGTCTATCTACCGCTGCTGGCCCAAATCGGCAGGGAACTCAACACGGTGGAAGGGCGGGTACTGGTCACCGGCCACAGCGACAACCTGCCGATTCGCACCCTGCAATTCCCCTCCAACTGGCATCTGTCCAAGGCGCGCGCCGATGGGGTGGTCAAGCTGTTGGCGGCGGTCAGCAACAATCCCGGCCGCTTTATCAGCGAAGGCCGCGCCGACACCGAGCCGGTCGCGCCCAACGACACCCCTCAGAATCGGGCGCTGAACCGGCGCGTCGATATCATTCTACTGGCGCGAGTTAACTAGGGGGAATCATGAACAGGATTCCCGGAATTTTTAAGAATCGCTGGTTCATCGGCATCATTGGGTTGCTGGCGATCGCCATCCTGATCTGGTACATCGGGCCGCTGATCGCGGTCGCCGGCCAAAGTCCGTTTTCCTCGGATCTGGGCCGGGTCTTCACCATCATGACCGTGGGCGGCGCTTATGGGCTGACGCAACTCATCTATTACATCAATACCCTGCGCCGCAACCGCGACATGCTGGCCGATTTGGCGGGCCAGGCCGGCGGCGCGGCCGGCGGTGGTGGCGGCGGCGGCGGCGGCGATCAGGCGGCCGCCCGCGAGCAGCAGGCTCGAGAGCAGCAGCGCAAGAAAGAGGACGAAGCCGCATCGTCCGAAGAAATCTCCACGCTGAGAAAAGGACTGGACGAAGCGCTGGCCACCCTCAAGAAGGCCCGGCTCGGCGGCAAGACCCGGCGCGGCCAATACCTCTATCAGTTGCCCTGGTACATCATCATCGGCCCGCCCGGCTCCGGCAAAACCACCGCGCTGATCAACTCCGGCCTGCGTTTTCCGCTGGGGGCCGGCAAGGTGCGCGGGGTAGGCGGCACCCGCAACTGCGACTGGTGGTTCACCGACGAAGCTGTCCTGCTGGACACCGCCGGCCGTTACACCACTCAGGACAGCCACGAGGAAGTGGACCGCGCCGCTTGGCGCGGCTTTCTGGATCTCCTCAAGAAACACCGCCGACGCCGACCGATCAACGGCGCTTTCGTCGCCATCAGCCTGGCCGATCTGCTGTTGCAAAGCGAGGACGAGCGCGCGGCTCAGGCGCTCGCCATCAAGCAGCGGGTCCAGGAACTGCACGAGCACTTAGGCATCCGCTTCCCGATTTACGTGCTGTTCACCAAGGCCGACCTGATCGCCGGATTTATCGAGTTCTTCGGCGACCTGGGTCAGGAAGAGCGGGCCCAAGTCTGGGGTATGACTTTCCCCACGGACGACCCAGCCGACCCGGAAGGGGTGGTCGAGCGTTTCGCCGCCGAATTCGAGTTGTTGGAACAGCGACTGAACGACCGGCTGGTCGCCCGGTTGCAGGAGGAGCGCGACCCGCAACGGCGCGACCTCATTTATAGCCTGCCCCAACAGTTCGGTTCCCTCAAGCTGCTCGCCGACCAGTTTCTCAAGGAAGCCTTCCGGCCGAGCCGTTATGAAGAACGCGTGCTGCTGAGAGGGGTGTATTTCACCAGCGGCACCCAGGAAGGGACGC
>REEE01000022.1 GCA_007695245.1 Candidatus Competibacteraceae bacterium
ATGACCAGCCTGCCCACCCCCTTGCGCCGCCAGTTGGAAAAAGCCGTCCAGCAAGCGCGTAGCCTGGCCGAGGCCGGCGCCCGCCACGCGCTCGAAGCGCTGGCCGTGCAGGAGCCCGACCCCTATCCGCACATGAACGACGCGCAGCGCGGCCTGCGCCGCCGACTGCGCGCCCAGGCCCGGCAACTGGGCGACGGCGAGAGCCGCCAGAAGCCCGGCGCCTACGAGATCCAGCACCTGGCCGAAAAACTCGCCTACGACCAGTGGCACCGGCTGCTGTTTGCCCGCTATCTGCTGGAAAACGACCTGCTGATCTCGCCCGAGCACGGCGTGGCGGTGGCGCTGGACGATTGCGAAGAACTCGCGCCCGCGCTGGGTCTGAAAGACGCCTGGGCCGTGGCCGCCCGCTTTGCCGCCAAGGAACTCCCCGAAATCTTCCGCGCCGACGACCCAGCGGGCGCGGTGGAACTGTCCGTCAACGACCGTCAGCCGCTGATCGCGCTGGTCACCGGGTTGCCCGTCGAGGTGTTCACCGCCCACGACAGCCTCGGCTGGTGCTACCAGTTCTGGCAGGCGGAGAAGAAAGACGCGGTCAACGCCGCCGGCAACAAGATCGGCGCCGACGAACTGCCCGCCGTCACGCAGTTGTTCACCGAGGATTACATGGTGGATTTCCTGCTCGACAACACCCTCGGCGCCTGGCACGCCGGCAAGATGCTGGCGGCGAATCCCACGCTGGCCGCAAGCGCCCGGAGCGAAGAGGAGTTGCGCCAGGCCGTGGCGCTGCCGGGATGTCCTTGGCGGTATTTGCGTTTAAAGGAGCCGGGGCGTCCCGCCCCGGTTCTTCCGGAGCGGGACGCCCCGGCTCCTTTTCCCTTCCTCAGCCCCGATCACGCCATCGAGATGCACGCCAACTATCTTCCGCATTGGCAACAGGGCGAGGTATGGATTTTCGTCACCTGGCGCCTGGCGGACTCCATTCCCGCCGAAAAACTCCGGGGGTGGGTGGCGGAAAAGGAGGCTTGGCTCAAAGCGCATCCCCGGCCCTGGGATGTCGAGGGGCGAACGGAGCGCGAGTTTCACGAACGCTTCAGCGCCCGTATCGAGGCCTGGCTGGATGCGGGAGAGGGCTCCTGCGCACTGCGCGATCCGGCTATCCGGGCGATGGTCCAGGGGGCTTTGCAGCACTTCGATGGAGAACGCTACGATCTTGGCGATTTTGTGATCATGCCCAATCATGTGCATGTGCTCTTCCGGCCCCGCGACGGCCACCCGCTGGGGAAAATCCTGCATTCCTGGAAAAGCTTCACCGCCAAAAAAATCAACGCCGCCCTGAACCAAACCGGTGCCTGCTGGCAGGAAGACTACTGGGATCGCCTGATCCGCAATGAACGTCACTTTGCCGCCTGTCAGCGCTACATCACGCAAAACCCGGTCAAAGCCCGGCTTCGGGATGATGAGTTCACCTTAAGGGAGCCGGGGCGTCCCGCCCCGTCATATCCGGAACAAACGGGGCGTCCCGCCCCGGCTCCTTTCGCTGGCGCTTTCGAGGGCTGGCCGGGAACGGCGAAGGAACTCAAATGCCTCGATCCGTGCATGGGCAGCGGGCATTTCATCGTCGCGCTGTTCGAGCGGCTGGTGGCCTTGCGCGGGGCCGAGGAAACGCTGGATGAAGCGGATGCCGTGGCGGCGGTGATTCGCGACAACCTGTTCGGCCTGGAGATCGACCCGCGCTGTACCCAGATCGCCGCCTTCAACCTGGCGCTGGCCGCGTGGCGGCGCGTCGGCCATTGCACCCTGCCAGCGATGAACCTCGCCTGCTCCGGATTGGCACCGAATGCGAAGCAGGCCGACTGGTTGGCCCTGGCCGGCGACAACGACCGGATGCAGCGCGGCATGGCCAAGCTCTACACGCTGTTCGAGGACGCGCCGGTGCTCGGCAGCCTGATCAACCCCCAGCTCGCCAGCGCCGACCTGGTGGACGCCGGGTTTCACGAACTCCAGCCGCTGCTGGAACAGGCACTGGCGCAGGAGACCAAGGACGACACCGCGCATGAAATGGCTGTGACCGCGCAAGGCGTAGCCAAGGCGGCGGAGATTCTTGCGGGGCAGTTCACGCTAGTTGCGACGAATGTGCCTTACCTTGGGCGCGGCAAGCAGGATGATGTTCTTAAAGACTACTGTGAAAGCGTTCACCCCAAAGCCAAAGCTGACCTCGCCACATGCTTTGTCGAACGCTGCTTAGACTTTTGTGATCTTGGTGCAAGCACGGCATTGGTTACGCCGCAGAATTGGTGGTTTCTTGGGAGCTACAAAGCTGTTCGCGAGAACTTGCTCACTCGGTGGTCGGTAGATTTCATAGTCACGCTTGGTGAGGAAGCTTGGCAATCTTTCGGAGACCGGGGTCCGGTGGCTGCGTTGATGATTGCCCATACCACTCCACCGACTGACGGACACAAAATGATGGCACTGGATGCATTGCCAAAGAGAACTATCATGGTTAAGACCATGGAGTTGTGTCAAGGTGAGCTTCGGCAGTTGACCCAAAGCGGCCAATACGGAAATCCAGACCATCGAATCATAGTGGACGCACCGATTTCCGGTCCATTGCTTCAAGCGTACGCAGATTCATTACAAGGCGTTTCTCCAGCAGATTTTCCGCGCTATGGCCGCAGTTTCTGGGAAGTCCGCGCTGGGAAGGAGTGGAGATTTTGGCAGAGCACTGTTGAGGAAACGATGCCCT
Source organism: Candidatus Competibacteraceae bacterium (assembly GCA_007695245.1). Lineage (GTDB taxonomy): Bacteria > Pseudomonadota > Gammaproteobacteria > Competibacterales > Competibacteraceae > REEE01. The sequence goes on from REEE01000022.1 coordinate 2,744, forward strand.
ACGGCGGTCGCTCCTTGGTTCTGTGGTGGAATGGTGATTTGTTGCAGGCGATGGAAGACGGTCAAGCGTTCCTTCGGGGCGAGAAGGCGTGGGGAAAAATGGGGGTCGCGTGTCGTCAGATGCGCAATCTCTCCTGCACGATCTACACGGGTGATGTCTTCGACACGAACACGGCAGTGATCGTCCCTTTTCAACAATCTCAATTTCCCGCTCTTTGGGCCTTTTGTTCTTCTTCCGAGTTTCGGGAAAATATTCGTCGTGTTGACAAGAAAGTAAACGTAACGAACGCAAGCTTTGTCAAAGTCCCGTTCGACCTCGCGCACTGGCAGAAGGTAGCAGCAGAGAAATATCCGCACGGCCTGCCCAAGCCCTTCTCCAGCGACCCGACCCAATGGCTGTTCAACGGCCACCCCAAAGGAGCCGGGGCGTCCCGCCCCGACATTGATGAATCGGGGCGGGACGCCCCGACTCCCTTGTTACAAGTCGCCGTTGCTCGCTTGCTCGGCTACCAGTGGCCGCGCCAGACCGGCTCCAGTTTTCCCGATTGTCCGGCGCTCGGCCCGGATGGTCTGGAAACGCTGGCCGATG
>REEE01000353.1 GCA_007695245.1 Candidatus Competibacteraceae bacterium
TAACGCCTGGCGCCAAGGCGTAGGATGGCGCGCTCTCCTCTGGTGGTTTGGGGTTGCATTTCCCCATCAAGCTCGCCGCTGGGCAACCAGCGGCGCTTTTTTTTGTCGTGATTTACCGGGACTTGCCTTCATTGTCATCCTGTGGACTGGTCGGGATTTCCGACTTCTCATCCCGGCGTCCGCCACCGTGAGGTTCGTCCCGGTCTTCTTCCCGCATTTCCCGCATCAAAAAGTAGTTCAGCGCCGTCCGGATGACGGCGATGGCACCCAGTTTGCCGATCTGATCCCAACTCGGCGCGACCGCGGTCGCGAGGATATCGGCACCGAGTTGGAATTCGAGCGCCAGAGCCAGATGGCGGGCCAGCGTCAAGCGGATCGGGTTGTAACTCCGACTCCCGGAGGAAAAAAACATCCGGATGAATTGCCCGGTCGCCACGACCACACCGATACCGATGACCAGCGCTCCCATGGCTTCGACGCCCAGCTTGAGCCACAACACCGCGTTGATCACCCACTCCTCAATGCCGATCTCGGCGGGATCGGGCAATCCCACGCTTCGGGTATGGTCCAGAAATTCGCCGGCATTCTCAGTCATGGGTCGTTGACCATGGGCATTCTCGTGTTTGGGAAGGAATCATCGGGCAGGTCACGTGTTCTGATATTTTAGAGTCCCGTCAACCCTGATTCGAACCAGGAGAACACTCGTGCAAGCGATCGCGCAATTCCTGTCAGACTACGGCTGGTTCATCGGTATTCCGGTCATTTTCATTGTCGTCGTGCTTTATGTGTTCCGTCCCAGCGCCCGGAAAAAGTACGAAGAACACGGCAAGATCCCCTTGCAGGACCAACATGTGAAGCACGATTGAGGGCTACTGCCCGCCCCTCTGCCGCAGGTTACCAACTCGCGATCTGACTTCGCTGCTGGGTGGACCGACCCGCGAAATATGCCACGTGGCATATTTCGCGACGAATCGCTCTCGGTCCAGCACCGAGTGGGATAAAGGAAACCGGTGGTCAGCGGCGATTGACCCAACTGCCGCCGCGATTGTTCCAGCCGCCGCCGCGATTATGCCAGCTACCACCGCCGCGGTTGTTCCAGCCGCCGCTGCGATTATACCAGCTACCACCGCCGTGGTTGTTCCAGCCGCCCCGGCGATTGACCCAACTGCCGCCACCCCAATCGCTGCCGCGATTGATCCAACTGCCACCGCCATCCCAGCCGCTCCGCCGGTTGATCCACTGGGCATTAGCGGGCTGGGGAACGGTCAGTGCGCCGCCCAGCAATACGCCGCCGATGACCGCTTGCGACCACTTGCCCAAGCCGCGCAGAAATTCGCGTCGCTCCTCCACCATGGGAGGATCGGTCGTTTCGCCCCGTTGTTCGTCATCAGTTCGATCGTTCATGCCCGTTCTCCAGTCATTCGGTCTCGGAAGAATCCACCGATTCCGATGCGTCTTCCTCTATTTCTTCAATTTCCTCCATGTCGTCTTCCGGTGGTGGCATCTCGTCGGCCACGTTGGAGAAATGCAGGGTTTGAAACCGCCAGCCGTCCGCGGTATTGAGCAACACCGCCGAAACATTGAGCCCATACTCGCGCGGCTCACCGTCTGGAGTGGCGTCCGTCATGTCGCAAGACGCGGCGAACCAGGCGATGTCGCCGTGTTTGCCGGCGGCTCGGTCCGGGCATTCATGGCTCATCGAACCTGCCTTAAAACCCCCAAAAAACGCTTGATAGGCATTTTCCACTGCTTCCCGACCCTTCCAGAATTCGCCGGGACCGGTGCCCATCATGGCGATGTTCGGCGCATCGACGTACAACGCCATGACCGCTTTCAGATCATGTTGATTCATTGCCTCATCGTGCTGGCGCAAGACCGCGCGCAGTTCGTCACTCAGTACATCGGTGTCCTCGGCTGCCCAGACCGGCGCGGTCAAAAGGCAACCCAGCGTGGCGGCCAACAAAAAACTGGATTTACTCATGAGAATCGGTCCTCATCGCGGACGGGTTGAAGGAACCCGGCCCCAACTCAGTGAGGACGGGCTGAACAAGCATTTTTTTCAAGGTTATTTTAGCTGAATTCTGGAAGATGCGCGGGAATCACGGAACCGGCGATGCTGGAGCCTGCTTGGGCGGCGCGTCGGTGGCGGAAGGCTCGGATGCCTCGGAAATGGGTGCGGATCCCTCCGGAATGCGTGCCGACGCCTCCGGGAGCGCCGCCACCGGCGTCGTGATCTCTTCGTCCACGGACTCGGATTCGGCGACCGCCGCCGCTGGCGGTTCCGGCGGTTCCGGCGGTTCCGACGCCAACAAGGCCGTCAATCGGTCGCCCAGGATGGCTTTGGCCTCGCCCAGATGCCAGGCGACGCTGTCCATGTCGGCGTGCGACTTGTGAACCCAGTCTTCACCCCAGTAAAAATTACAACTGGTTTCCGCGCGCAACAACCGCCAATGGGCCTCGCTCAACACCCGGGCCAGTTCGGGATTGGGATCGTGGGCGCGCGCCGCCGCGTCCGCCACGGCGTGGAATTCCCGGCTGAGATCGTGGACGCGGACCATGGTGTCGCGCTGCGCCCAGGAACCTTGCCACTGGTGAAAATCCCAGCCGTGGTGCGTGTCGGTGTTCCAGGCCCCACGGCGCACCGTCACCCGCCCGTGGGCGCCAAACCGGTTCAAATAATCAGTGATGAAAGTGGGCCGCAGCGTCGAATGGCCGGCGCGGATTTCCGTCATCGCCTCATGATAGAAATAAGTCCAGAAGTTGGACTTTTCCGCGACGTTGCGGAACCAGCCGCCGTTGTCGCCATCGGTGGCGGTGGTCACCAGCGGTGGGAAATCGCACCATTTGGTCCGCTCGTGCAGTTCGTGATAGAACCAGCCATAGTCCATGCCGGACAGTTGGGCGTCGGACAGCTCGCGGTCGCGCACGATGACGATCATCTCTTCGCCTCCGTACTCGGCGATGTGCGGCCGGTAGCGGACTTCCTGCCAGTCCATCGAACCCACGGGATCGACGTACTCGCAATCCACCATCACGTAGCGATAGCCGGCTTTCTTCAGGTGCGGGATCATCCGCATGTCGAAACCCATCTCCGGCGGCCAGAACCCGTTGAACTGGTTGCGCCAGAACAGATGGCGCGCCATGTTTTGCCAGCGGGCAATGTGCTCGTCCCAGTCCGCCTCCGGGGTCAGAGCCAGCACGGGATGGTAGTAACCCGTGCCGAGAATTTCGAACAACTGTTGATTTTGCAGGTGCCACAACAGCTTGCCGCAATCCACGATGCCGTAGGCGCGTTCCTGAAACCCGGGGTTGGACAGAGATTCCAGCAGCGTTCCGGATAGCGACAGGTGAACGCGGGCGATGTCCTGATAGTCCCATAAAACGCGTGGCATGCGGTCGTAGGCGAACAGGATCTCCTTGGCTTCCCACTCCTGGTGATCGAGCAGGTGATCGAGATTGCCGGGGGGCTGGTGCATGTTCAGCACCAAAGCATGGTAAACGTCTCGCATCGCGGGTCTCCTCAATTATCGTTCGGTAGGCGATGGCCAAAAATTCTTGCGGGCTTGGGCCGGTCGCGAACGTGCATAGTAGAGAGGGTTCCGCCGGTTTGCCAGAATTGTAAAAAGCAATAGCCGACCTGCCCCACGCGGGCGGCGTGGCGCAGGGAAGATCGGGACGGAACGACGGTTACGACAGAGTCGCGATGCACTCGATCTCGACCAGTACGTCGAGCGGGAGCCGGGCGACCTGCACGGTGGAGCGCGCCGGGGTATGCCCGGCGAACGCCCGTTCGTAGACGGCGTTCATCTTCGCGAAGCACTCGAGGTTCTGCATGAAGACGGTGGTCTTGAGAACCTTCGGGAGACCGCTGCCCGCGGCCTGGAGGACAGCGGACAGGTTTCTGAGCACCTGCTCGGTTTGCGCTTCGATGTCACCGGGAACGACCTTCATCGAGGCGGGATCCAGCGGAATCTGTCCCGAACAGTAGACCATTCCGCCATGCGTGATGGCCTGGCTATAGGGTCCAATGGCTTTGGGTGCGCCATCGGTTACAACGATGTTCATGCGTGTGCTCCGAATCGGTTGGAAAAAGAAATTCAGCAGTCCAGTCGGACCGAAGGAGATCATCTTCTTCCGGAACATGCAACCGCATCACGATGCGACGCCGATCCCCGCAGCAGCATCATACTGCATGATAGCGCCGGCGACGGAATCGGGTGGAAACGCCCTCCTTGGCGGGCTCTACCGCAGTGACGTCGGTCGGCGTAACGTCAGCGAGTTGGCTCGTCGCGCACGTCGCCCGGCGGTCGGGCGAGCCGGTAGAAGCGGATGCGCTCGGCGGACAGCACGCCGCCGTCGATGGGGACGTCGCCGATGAAGCGCAGGGCGCGACTGCCCTCCCAAGGCGCAAGGGGACCCCGCGCCTGAGGGGACTGGGGATAATAGAAATTGACGACCAGCGACAAGTCGCGTCGCCGCTCCCAAGCGGTTTGGATCAAGGGGTTCTCCTGGCCGCGCCGCGCCGCAAGGGTCGCATCCACGGCCAGCCGCCAGCGGGCGGCATGTTGCGGGCAGAGAAAATCCTTCGCGAACGCGGAGCGCGGCGAAACAGCCGGATTGAACTGCTGGGGCTGGAAAATCACCCCGGCGACCCCGCTGCCGTACTGCCGCCGCGAACTGGCCGAAACCGCGCTCAGGCGCACCCGATTCATCACCCCCCAGGCGATGCCCTGATACACCCGAGGGTCATCGGCGAAACTGGTGGAACGGCCCTCGGCGTAGGTCAACCGCGCCAGCAGTTCCTCATCGGCGGGCTGAATTTTCATCACGGCGGCGCGCGGTGTTTCATCCGCCGCGCGGGTCAGGCAAACCGGTAATTCGGTGGCGTCCGCCGCGACCGCCACCAGCAAGCCGGCGGCCAGCCATCCAAATCTGGACTTGCGAAGCATCATTCCACCCGCCGCCACAATGTGGCGTGCGCCACGATGTACTGATACTTGCGGGCATGTTCGCGAATGACCAGCGGTTCATCGGCCTCGCGCAACATCTCGAAACCTTCGGCCCGCAGAAACTCGCCCAGCGCCGTCGCGGTTCGGACGGGCTGGCCGTCCCGTTCGTAGCCGCCCAGCCAGGCTTCCGGCGGCGTGAACGACTCCAGCCAACTGTACGGCGAGAAGATCGCCAGCAGGCCACCGGGCTTCACCAGTCCCCGCGGACCGCCCAAGCGTCCCAGCAGCGCCTTGGGACTGGGCAACCGGCACAGCAGGTTGGCCAGCAGCACGGCGTCGAAGCCTTCCAGTTCGGCGGGCAACGCGCCGGCGTCGGCCTGGCGGAAGCTGACCCGGCTTCGATCGATGGCCGGATCGACCATCGCGTTCAACATGACGCCCAACCGTCCCTCATCCTTGCGGAAATAGCGCAATTCGCCGTCGCGGCGCAGCGCATCGGCGGCGTCGATGAACGCCCGGCTCAGATCCACGCCCAGCACGTCGTCGTAGCCGCGCGCCAACTCGAAGCTGGACCGGCCCACCGCGCACCCCACGTCCAGCGCCTGCTCCGTGGGCGCACCGTACTCTCGGGCCGCGTCGAGCAGCCAGCGGGCGCAACGCACCGGGAATTCCACCGCGTCCCGTGGCCCGAAGGCGTGAGGCATCTGCTCTTGGGCCGCGCCGTAGTGCAACAGCAGGTATTCGTTCAGAACCTGCGGATCTTCGTAAACCTGACCGGAGGTTCCGGCCTGGTCCAAACGCACCGCGCCGCCATCGCCGGCGCTCCGCACCAACCGGAAACCGGCGTGCTGGAAGAAATGCGGGCGGAAGTGGAACCGCGCCCAGAGGCTCGCCTCGTCGCCGGTGGACACCCAGGACCCGCCCAGCATCATCTGATGCTGGCCGTCGTAACAGGGGGTGCTGAAATCGTCGTAATAGGGATGAATCCTGGCACCGGGCAGCGGGTTGAAATGATCTTCCAGCCACTGCCAGACATTGCCGAACACATCGTGAAAGCCGAGTTCGGTCGGACGACTGGCAGCGACCGGACTGGAGGAGCCGCAGGCGAGATTCAGATTCCAGCCCTGCTCCCGAATCAGGGTCGCGCCATCCAAATTCATGACCGGATCGCTCTCGACCCCCAGGGTCGCGGCCCGCCGCTGGGTCTCGGCGCGCAACGCCTGATGCTCGGCCTCGCTGGGCAGGCGATAAGGCCCTCCCGCCTGTTCGGCGCACCAGGCGCAATACGCCTTGGCCTCGTGGTAATTCACCTCCACCGGCCAGTCCCAGGGCATGTCGATCACCTCGAACAGGGTGCGCAGCCGGAAGCGGTTCAGGCCGGCGGGACCGTCCGGAACCCAGAAGGTCGGCTGCTTGAGGTTGCGGAACGTGCGCCATTCCCAGCCGGTGTCCGACCAATAGCGCCGCTCGCGGTAGCCGCCGTCGACCACGAAGGCATGGAACTCGCCGTTGCTGACTAATTGGCGGCTGGCCTGGAACGGCTGCACGGTGGTCTCGCGGCGACCGTATTCGTTGTCCCAGCCGAAGGACGGCCAGTCGGCGGGCTTGCCCAGCGTCACCGGCTGGCCGGGGACGCCGATCAGCGCGTTAGCTGGATAGTCGCGGCCGAGGCGCGGCGGGAAGACCGCGGGCTGTCGTCCGGCTGAGGGGTGCAACTTCGGCCATTCCGCCGGACGTCGCACCAAATTCAGCGGCAACTCATGAATGAGCACCGCCGAGGTTTCCAGATGGATGCGTTCGTGCTCGAACCCCATGAACAGCGCCCACAAGGGATGGTCCTGGGTGATGGGCGGATGGCCGGAGGCCAGGCCGGGATGGGTTTCGATCGCGTGGCGCACCGTGCGATACACCTGCTGGCGGTAGGCGTGAACTTCCTGGATGCTGGGCCAGCGCATGGTGTTTTTGGACATGTCGTCCCAGCGCATCTCATCGACGCCAGTTTCAAACAGCCGCTCGAAATAGGGATCGAGCGGTTGCTCGATCAAGCCGGCGACCCGCAGCTTGTTGGTGTACAACGCCGGCGGATGACCGTAGTAAAAGATCATCGGGTGGCGCAGATGATGGTAGGGCGGGCGGAAGAAAGCTTCCTCACCCTGGAGTCCCGAGAACAGCGTCTCGGTTAATGTCCAGCCATTGTTGAAGTAGTCGAGCGCCTGCTGGCGGGTGCAGGTCGCCAGATTCGGCTGCGGCAACGAGGTCAGCGTCCCGTCCGGCTGGCGACCGGGGCTATCCTGCGGCGCCAGCCCCGTCCACCACCAGACGGGGCGAGGACCGGCGAGTTCCGCGTCGAGATCGCCGCGTAGATTGCTGCGCCAGGGTTCGGCCCCGGATTCTGGAGTATTCGGGGTTAGCGACATCATGATGGTCCCTCCCAGTCTATAAATATTAGACAATAGCTGTACAAAACTTCGATAGAAGAGTGCCACCCGCCGCAATGGTTCCGAAGTTTTAGCCTTTAATCCGCTGACCCAGGGTTTTTTTTGCAGCGACAGGACCCATGGGCTGCGGACGAAATCGCCGAACAGCCCGCCGGCCCGGCCGAACAGACGGGACGCCCGCTCGACGCTGGTTTGATAGAGTCTCGGTCGGAAATGGCCGGGAGGGGCTGGGGAGAACAGAGGAGCGCCGCCCTCGGAAGAGGCCTCCAGCTCCCGTTCCAGTTCCTGGGCCGGACCCAGCAACACCGCCAGCCAGCGACCGTCGGCGGTGGATTCGAGCGCGATCTTGACGATGATGGTCAGGGGCACCGACAGCAACATGCCGACCGGTCCCAACAGCCAGCCCCAGAACATCAACGACAGAAAAACCACCAAAGTGGACAGGCCCAAACCGCGCCCCAGCCAGCGCGGCTCGATGATGCTGCCCATGACAGTATTGATCGACAGATAACCGGCGGCGACCAACACGGCGGTCATCGGTCCTTGCAAAACGATCACCTGCGCGAGAACCGGCAGGGCGGCGATGATCGAACCGATGTTGGGCACATAGTTCAGCAGGAACGCCATAACTCCCCATAAAACATAGTACTTAACGTCCAACAGCCACAGCATCAGACCGACCAGCAACCCCGTGCCCAAACTGATCGCCGTCTTGATCGCCAGATAATGGTTGACCGCTTCGATAAATCGGTCGATCTGGCGCAGTTTCATGTCGGGATCGTGCAGGGCCAAGTGGACCTTGCCCGGAATCGACGCCGCTTCCAGCAGCATGAACACTACGGTCAGAAGAATGAAAAACGCGTTACCCATGACGCCGCCCAGACCGCCCAACAACCGGATCGACATCCCCATCAGGACGCTGGGATCGAGATAGGCCAGCACCTGCTGGCGATCGATCTGGACGTTCAGGACCGCCAGCGTTTCGATCCACACATCCAGCTGCACGCCCAGTTGCCGCTGGTACTGCGGCAGGGAGCGGGTCAGATCGGTCAGGGATTGACCCACCAGGCGCGCCAACAAAAACCCCAAGAAAAAAACCGTCGCCAACACCAGCAGGATGGCGAACCACTGCGGCAGACGCCAACGCATCAGCGAGTGAATCAACGGGTTGCAAATGATGGCGAGGAACAGCGCCAACAAAAAGGGCACCAGTACAACGCTGGCCGCCTGAACGCCCACCAGCACCACCACCAGGGCGGCGCAGATGAATAAAACGTCCCGCACGGTGTCGGTTTCGATACGTGGACTCATAAAGGCGAACTCAGTGAGTAAGGCGAGCACATTGAGGCTCGACCGAACGGCGGGCAAGCAAGGCGTGTCCGGTCAAGCGGCGGCGCGGCGGCCAACCGCATCAACCGCATCAACCGACCCAACCAAAGTCGATGAAAGTAAACACATAAACAGCAATCACCAGAGCGGCCACCGCGTTCATCACGGCCCCGACGGTCAGCCAGCGCCACAGCAACATGCCGGGCATGCCGCCGAACGCCAAGGCGTTGACCGGCGTGGCGATGGGACTCATGAAAGCGCAGGTGCAGGACAGGGTCACCACCAGCAAGGTCCGAGCCGGATCGAACCCCCAAGGCTCGGCCATGGGTAGCAACACCAGAAACAGGGCCAGTTGCACCACCGTATTGCTGAAAAGTTCGGTGGCGTAGGAGGTGAGGAGCGCGATGATCAGCAACAGCGCCAGCAACGGCAAGGCCGCCGGGATCAGAAACTGGGCGCGGTCGGCCAGCCAGCCCTGAAGGTTCAAGGCATACATGATGCCACCCAACAACAACACCAGCGCCAACAGTTCCAGGCCCTTTTTCGGCAGGCCGCTCACGGCGTCGATCCCGGTCAGGAGCGGACCTTCATCGCGCCGCCAAGGCGCGAACAGATACCCGGCCAAACCGACCGTGAACGCGCCGGTCGCAAACAGGATGGGGGTCAGCCACTGCGGAAAAGCCGTGAGCAGAAAGGACAATAGAATGCAGGATAGCAGGTAAGCCAGGGTCACGCCCAACGCCCGATGCTGCCAGGGATGTTCGGTCGCTTCCGGAGCCACGGGCATTTGGACCCGAGCGGCGTCCTCGCGCCAGGTGCGAAAACTGACGCACAACACGCCCCAGGCCAGCAACGTCAGAACGGCCACCAGGGGCACGCCCCACAACAGCCAGTTCAAGTAAGTGATCTGATCCGCTCCCGGCACATCTCGAGCTTGCAGATACCCCACCAGCACCAGATTGGTGGGGGTGCCGGTCACCGAACCCATCCCACCGATATTCGCGCCGTACAGCACCGCCAGAGTCAGGATGGTTGGGACGCGGTGATCGCCGGTAGCCCGAAACGCCCGGCTCAACAGGTCCAGGACCGGCAGCAGCGTCAGCACGGTAATCGCGTTGGGGATGAAAAAGGACATCAGCGCCGCCGTCCCGATCAGGTACAGCAGGGTTTGGGACAGCGAGTTATGGCTTTCTCCCAGCAGCAGCCGCACCAGTTTCTGGGGCAGCCGGACCTTGATCAGGACGCGCGAAACCAGAAAGCCGCTGATGAAAAAAAAGACGATTTGCAGATTTTCCAAGGCTACCATCCGATCATCGGGCATTTGCCCCGGCGGATTCTAGCCGCCCCGCCGGGGTTTGGCATCTGTCAGCATCCGGCACCGCCGAAAACGGTTGGCTTGACCTTGACCCAACCCTTAAACTGCTCGCCGATCGCTTCAGACCGTTTCGGACCGCTCGACCTTCCATAGCCTTTCAGTCGCTCCCGCCCTTCAAAAAAGCCCGCTTTAATTCTTTCATTCCATGACGATTCGCAATCTCGACGCCCTGTTCAAGCCGGACGCCATCGCCCTGATTTGCGGCGACGGCGGCAACGACGGCGACAGTGAGTCCATCATCGCACACAACCTGATGGGCAGTGATTTTCAAGGACCGATCATGCCGGTGGCCCCCAAACGCTGGGCGCTGGCGGGGGCGCTCGCCTACCGCGACATCGCCAGCTTGCCGCTCCGCCCGGCGCTGGCGATCATCACCCGGCCACTCCGGGAGGTGCCGGCGCTGATCCGGCAACTGGGCGAACGCGGCGCGCGCGCCGCGGTGCTGATCGGCGAAACGCGCGGCCTGCCGCCAGCCGAGCGCGAGACCCTGTTTCAGGCGATTCTGGACGCCGCCCAACCGTATCTGTTGCGGGTGCTGGGACCCGGCTCCCAAGGACTTTACGTCCCGCTCCACCACCTCAACATCAGTTTGAACCGCCAGCCGCTGCTCCCCGGTCAGGTCGCGTTCGTCACCGAATCCGGCACCATCGGCCAAACCGCCTTGGACATCGGCAATCACCACGGCTTTGGCTTCAGTCACCTGATTCATTTAGGCCACAGTCTCGATATCGATCTGGCCGATGTCCTGGACTATTTGGCCGGAGACCCGCACGCCCGGGCGATCCTGTTGTACCTGGAGCAGATCGGCGATGCGCGCAAGTTTCTGTCGGCGGCCCGCCGCGCCGCGCGCATCAAGCCGGTCATCGTGTTGAAACCCCGCCGTCACCCCGAACAGCCGGCCGATGCGGTGTACGCCGCCGCGTTCCGCCGCGCCGGCCTGTTGCGGGTGGAAGACAGCGATGAATTATTGCAGATGGTCGAGGTGCTCAAAGCGGCCAGGCGGGTCAGCAACGACCGCCTGGCCATCCTGAGCAACAGTTCCAGCATGAGCCTGCTGGCGACCGACACGCTCTATGGATTCGGCGGCCGACTGGCGCAATTTTCCGAAGCGACCCAGCAAGGACTGGAACCGCTCATCGAACCGAGCGCCCAACCCAACCCGGTGGACCTCGGCGATCAGGCCGGCGCCGCCGCCTACCGGCAAGCCCTGGATCTGCTGCTCGCGGACCCGGGCGTGGACGGCGTGCTGGCGATCAAAACCCCCAGCGCCCTCAGCGAGGCCACGGCGGTGGCCGATGCCCTGATCGAGAGTCTCGCCCACAGCCAGCGCGTCGTTATCACCAGCTTTCCCGGCCCGCGGACCGGCGCGGAAGCCCGGCGGCGTCTGTTGGAGCGCCAGGTGCCGACCTACGAAACCGCCAGCAGCGCGGTGCGAGCTTTCATGCGTATCGTGCAGTACAAACGCAACCAGGCGCTGCTGATGGAGACCCCGCCCTCGCTGCCGGAGGCGTTCGCGCCGGATACCGTCGCGGCGCGGACCCTGATCGCCCGCGCCCTGGCCGACGGGCACCACCGTCTCAACGAATACGAGGCGCTGCAACTGTTGACCGCCTACGGTATTCCGGTCGCGGAAACGCTGCTGGCGCGTTCCCCCGGCGAGGCCGCATACATCGCCGCCCGCCTCCACATGCCGGTCACCTTGAAAATTGTTGCGCCGGACCTGGTCGCCAAGGCGCAGGTGGGCGGCGTGGTCCGCTACCTGAATTCCCCGGAGGCGGTGCGGGAGGCGGCGACCGCCATGCTGGCGCGGTTGCGGAGCAAGGCGGCGGAGGCCCGCTGCGACGGTTTCGTACTGCAACCGATGGTGGCCCGCGATGGCGCTTACGAGTTGACCCTCGGGGTCCGCGCCGGCGGCGGCTTCGGCCCGGTGATCTACTTCGGCCAGGGCGGGGCGGAAACCGAAGTCATCAACGATCTCGCCTATGGCCTGCCGCCGTTCAACCTGCATCTGGCCCGCGAGATGATGGCGCAAACCCGGATCTACCAACGGCTGCGCTACAGCCTGTTGCGGCGCGCGGATCTGAACGCCTTGGCGCTCGCGCTGGTCAAGGTTTCGCAGATGGTGGTCGATCTGAACGAGCTGAGCGAATTGCACGTCAATCCGCTGTGGGTCAACGCCCGAGGGGTGGTGGCATTGGACGCTCGGGTCCAACTGGCACCGCCGGTCGCCGGCGTCCCGGTGCAACGTCTGGCGATTCGTCCCTATCCCAAGGAGTTGGAAGAGACCATTACCCTGGCCAACGGGCGGGAGCTTTTGCTGCGCCCGGTCTTGCCCGAGGATGAACCCTCTCTGCAAGCGCTGGTGCTGCGCACGTCGCCCGAGGATCTGCGCCTGCGCTTTTTTCAGCCCATTCGCGAGCTGTCGCACCACATGGCGGCGACGCTGACCCAGATCGACTACCACCGGGAAATGGCGCTGGCGGCCGTTGGCCCCGGCCTGCCCGGCCAGGCGGAAATGTACGGGATCGTCAATCTCAGCGCCGATCCGAACAACGACCGGGCCGAGTACTCCATTATTATCGACCGAGCGTTGATGCGCCTGGGCCTCGGCAATCTGCTGATGCGGCGCATCATCGACTATGCGCGCGCCCGCGGCATCCAGGAAATCCACGGTGAGGTCTTGAAGGAAAACCAGGCGATGCTGCAACTGGATCGCGCCTTGGGCTTCACCATCCACAACGACCCCGAAGATCCCGGTTTGAAGCATGTTGTTCTGAAACTTCATAGTACTGCTCTATCTGTAGGATGAATCCTTGTGTCTGAGAAACGTTTGCTGGTCGTCGATGACGAACCCGAATTTGGCGAATTTGTGCGTAAGGTGGCCTCCGGCCTGGGGTACGAGGTGCGCGTCACCACTCACGGTCGCGCTTTCCAGGCGGCTTACCACGAATTGCATCCCACCACGATTGTGATGGACATGGTGATGCCCGAGATGGACGGCAACGAACTGGTGCTGTGGCTGATGGAACAAGGCTACGCCGCCCATCTGATCATCATCACCGGCTACAGTCCCGATTACGCGCACGATGCCCGGGTCCTGGCGGAATTCAACGGCTTGCGCTCGGTCCAGACCCTGACCAAACCTATCGGGCTGGTCCGGTTGCGCGAGGTCTTGAGCGAGGGCGAAGCCGCGCGATCCGCTTGAAGGGCCTGACGGTCGAGCAGCGGTCGCCGCAATTGCCGGAAATCCTCGATCGGATCGCGGACGCAGCCCAATCCCCGGTGGTGCTGGATCATCTCGAGATCCTTTTCGGTATTTTACGAATACAGGAGAAAAGGTTATGGACATCAATGCCAGCATTATTGATCAGCAGTTAACGGGCCTTTTAGAAAAACATTCCGACTGGCTTCCGGTGGGCGACGACAACAAAAAGCGTTCGGCCGCGTTCGTGTTGCTTTGCATGGCGAACTGCCTGGACATCCCATTGGATGATGCGGTGGAGCTGCTCACCGAAGGCGGAAATGATGCCGGCGTTGATGGCTTGCATATCGGTGAGATTGAAGACGGTGAGTTCCTGGTGACGGTCTTTCAGGGCAAGTACAAGATCAACAACCTTGATGGAACGGCCAATTTCCCGGAAAATGGGGTTCAGAAAGCGGTTAATACCGTGCAAACGCTGTTTGATCCGGCGAAAGAAATCGACCTCAATCCATTGCTCAAACCCAAGGTTGAGGAGATCCGTTCACTGGTGCGGGATGGCTATATTCCCAATGTCCGGGTGGTGTTGTGCAATAATGGCGCGAAATGGAATCAACAGGCCCAGCGATGGATTGATCAATCAGGGCTTCCTGAAAAGCAGACGCTTTGGATTCATTTCAACCACAACTCCATCGTCGAGATTCTTCGAAAAACCAAATCCGTCAATGACACCTTGAGGTTAGTCGGCGATGCCGTATTTGAAAATTTCAATTTTCGCCGAGTGGTGATTGGTAAGGTGCAGGTTTCTGAAATCGCCGAGTTGTTTAATCGGCATCACGATCAACTGTTGCAAAGGAATATTCGTCGCTACCTCGGTCTGAATGAAAACCGGGTTAACGCGGATATCCATCGAACCTTGGCTGATCCCAACAGCCGGGAAAACTTCTATTTTTTCAACAACGGGATCACGATCATCTGCAAAAATTTTCGCCACAACGCACTGCAGGGAGCCAACTACCAGTTGAAACTTGAAAATATGCAGGTCATCAACGGCGGACAGACCTGCAAGACGATACAGCAGACCCTCGATTCCCCAGATTTTTTTGCGGATTATCAGAACACCTACGTCATGGTTCGCGTCTATGAGCTGGCTGATGATGATCAGGGATTTGTAACCGATATTACCTATGCCACCAACAGCCAGAACCCGGTAGATCTGCGTGATCTGCGTTCGAATGATGAAATTCAAAAGAACCTCGAACTTGGCATAAAGGATCTGGGTTATACCTATAAACGCCAACGGGAAGAGGGGGGTAGCGGATCGAATATCATCACCAGCTCGATTGCCGCCGAAGCGACGCTTGCGGTGTGGCGGGAAAAACCGCATCAAGCGAAGTTTCACCGCAAAGAGCACTTCGGAAAGCTCTACGATGACATATTCAAGAATCTGAATGCGGTGCAAGCCGTTCTTGCTGTTTTGATTTTCCGCGATGTGGAAAATGAAAGGAAGCGACCATCGGAGGCTGCGCCGCCGCCCTTTATGCCCTATGCCTCGCACTACATTTCAATGCTGGTTGGAAGAGAGTTGCTGCATGACCAAGGCATCGAATTGAAGGATGTTTCTCATCGAAATTTTGGCGAAATCATGCAGCGTCTTCAGAAAAATAAGGCGACTTATCACGCCCGAGCCGTTGAAAAAGTGAGTGATGCGCTCAAGCAATGTTATGGGGCCAGGGAAGTCTCTTTGCAGCAGCTTTCTGCGACCTTCCGTCGCGGCGACCTTCTGGAAATGTTGAATGCTGAAAATGGTCGTTGCCCATGAACGAACGTCTGTACGTGGTCGCGGCCGCCCCCTTCGAAGCCGCCCGCCGGGTGGAGATCCTGCCGGCCGGCCATCGCGCCCGCCGCCTGCACGGTCATGGCTTCCTGGCGCGGGTCCGGGCCGAACTGCCGCCGGACTGGGCACCGTTTCCCGGCGCCGAAACCGACCTGCTGGCCGAGCGCCTGCGGGAAGCGGTGGCTCCTCTGGATTATGCCTTGCTGAACGACCACCTCCCGACGCCGACCGACGAGAACCTGGCCCGCTGGCTTCGCGCGCGGCTGGCCGTGCCGGGGCTCGAACGGATCGGTATCCAGAGCACCCGCGACCAGGGCGTCGATTTGGATGGGGAAGAGCATGCTCACATCTGGCGGCGGTTCCGCTTCGAGGCCGCCCACCAACTCCCCAACGTCCCGGCCGGCCATCCTTGCGGGCGGATGCACGGTCACGGTTTCGAGGTGATCTTGCACGCCGATCAGGACCTGCAAGGTCGGGATTTGGGCGTTGACTTCGATCGGCTGGGCGAACTCTGGGCACCGCTGCATGCGACGCTGCACCACGCCTGCCTCAACGACCTGCCCGGTCTGGACAATCCCACCAGCGAGCGGCTGGCCGCCTGGCTCTGGCAACGGCTGAAACCCGCACTCTCGCCGCTGTCCTGGGTCACCGTCTACGAAACCGCCACCGCCGGCTGCCATTACGACGGGCGACATTATCGGATCTGGAAGGAACAGACCTTCGAGAGCGCCCTGTGCTTGCGCCAGGCACCGACCGGCGATTCCCGCCGCCGGTTGCACGGCCACAGCTATCGGATTCGCTTGCACCTGACCGCCCCCCTGGATGAAGTGCTCGGCTGGACGGTGGATTACGGCGAGGTGAAGGCCCGGTTCGAGTCGATCTATCGGGAACTCGATCACCACCGGCTGGACCGCTTGGTGGGATTGGAGGATGCCGATCCCGCCAACCTGCTGCGCTGGATCAAGGCCACCCTGACCGAGCGGTTGCCGTCGCTGGATCGGATCGACTTGGAGCAGACCCCGGGTTGCGGGGCGATGCTGTGCTGGGGCGACGAGGGGCCGGCGTTGCCGGGGTGAGCGTGGCCTATTCGGTCAAGGAACTGTTCTACACCCTGCAGGGTGAAGGTGCCCAAAGCGGCCGACCGGCGGTGTTCTGTCGTTTCGCCGGCTGCAACCTGTGGAGCGGCCGGGAGGTGGATCGGACGGCGGCGGTCTGCCGATTCTGCGATACCGATTTCGTGGGGACCGATGGCGCGGGCGGCGGCAAGTTCGCTACCGCCGAGGCGTTGGCCGCAGCCGTGGCGCGGCAGTGGCCGATCACCGCTCTGCCGCGCGCCGCCCCCTACGTGGTCTGCACCGGCGGCGAGCCGTTGCTGCAACTGGACCAAGCCCTGATCGCCGCCCTGCACGCTCGGGGTTTCGAAGTGGCGGTGGAGACCAACGGTACGCTGCCAGCCCCGCCGGGACTCGACTGGATCTGCGTCAGCCCCAAGGCGAACGCGCCGCTGCGGTTGACTCAGGGCGATGAGCTGAAGCTGGTCTATCCGCAGTCCGAACCCGAGGCGCAACCGGAATGTTTCGTGGATTTGGCGTTTCGCTATTTCTTTCTGCAACCGCTGGACGGACCCGAGCGGGAGGCTCACACCCAGGCCGCCGTCGCCTATTGCCTGGCCCATCCGCAGTGGCGCTTGAGCCTGCAAACCCATAAGTTGCTGGGGATTCCCTGAGCGGAGCGCGGGCGGCAGGCTGGGTTAGCGCAACAGTTCTTCCTTATGTGTG
>REEE01000021.1 GCA_007695245.1 Candidatus Competibacteraceae bacterium
CGCTCGCCGCCGACGCCATCCAGGCGTTCGATCCAGGTCGCCACATCCTGGAGATACTCGACTTGCGGGGTGATCACCAGCACGGTGTTCAGTTTGCTCAGCGACACGAACCGGAGCAAGCCCGCGATCGGCGTTCCGGATTCTTCACCGAAGACCTGGTTCAACTCGTTGGCCATGGCCTGGCTGTCGACGTTGCGCAACCGGAACATGCCGATGGACATCCCCTTGAGCCAGTTCACGTCGAAGGTGTCGATGGTGCTCTGAGCGCTGGCCAACTCCTGTGGCGTACCGGCCAGGATCAGCAGGTTGCGGGCCACATCCGCTTTAAGCACCCCCCCCTCGGGCAGAAACGGCGCGACGATGGTCTGCATCTCAATGGCGCTGATATAGCGCAGCGGCACGATGCGCACACTATATCCTACCCGATCGACGCCCAGGCGCGGCGCCAGGCCACCCCGCTGGACCGCGCCGGCCGCCGGCAGAATCTGGTACACCCCGCCGTCGCGGACCAACACCGCATCGTTCATCCGTAACAACGTCTCCAGGGTCGGCAGCAACAGATCCTTGGTCAACGGTCGGCTGGTCCGCACGGTCACCCCACCCTGTACTCGTGGGTCGATCGTATAGTTCTCCCCCAGAGTTTCGAACACCACTTTGACCAGGTCGCGAATATCCGCTTCTTCAAAATCAAGCGTGACTTCGCCGGGCGCGGGCGGGACGGCTGGAGCCGGTCGGGCGGCGCGCGAGTCGATAAAATTCCCGGTGCCCGGCAGGACCATCGTCGTCCGAAGCGGCGGATCGGCCGAACGCCGATCCGGCGTGGCGACCAACTCCGGCGCCCTGCCGCCGGTAGCCGCTGGACTGGAAATGGCGGCATCCCATCTATCGTCGGCGGACGGCGGCGTCGCGCACCCGTTCAACAGCAAAGCCAGCAATCCGCCAGCCAACAGCCACCAGAGTATTTTTATCTGTCTCACATTCTTTCCATCAGTTTTGCGGCGATGCGGGAGCCTGGGTCGACGGCCCCTCGCCCTGAGGCGTGACGACCGGCCCCGGCTGATCCATCGGTGGAGGCATGGCCCGCGTCGGTCTGGCGGGAGGGCGCGCCGCGCGGGGTCCGGGCGGGCGTATCGGCCGCACCAGCGGCAGCTCTTGGGTGAGTTCCCCCTTGCGTAGCACCACCCGGTCGGCCGACACGGTCTCCAACCGCCATTCGCCCACGGTCTCGCCGGGCCTGATCCGCGCCGTTTTAGCGTTCGGCTCTTCGGGCCGCAGCAACACCGTGGTCGCCTCGGGAGTCCTCATCACCCCGAGCAGAACGAACGTTCGCTCCGGATCGGCCGGCGGTGGTTCTGGAGCCCCTTCTTCGGGGGGTGGTTCGGGTCGGCGGGTCGCGATGAACAACGGCCGGGCCATCACTTCGCCATATTGCTCCAGCGGGGGTAATTGAAACGGTTCCAAAGGCGCCGCCGCAGGCAACTCCGGCAACCGCGTTCCCCCATTGATCTCCAAGGTCGGCGGATGCGGCGGATGGCGCCACTGCCAGACCAGCGCCGCGGCCGCCAATGCCCCCACCAGCACCCATAGCCACAAAAACAAGCTCTTGGCCGACACTAACCACCCGCCCTGGGCAGATAACCCGCGACTTCGAACTGCACGTGCAATTGCGTTTGCGTATGGTTCGCGAACCGGCCGCCGGGCAACCGCACCCGGGTCGGGCGCGCCGAAACCTGGAGATTATCCACGAACAACAGCGGGGTCTGCGACTCCAACCCATGCAAAATTTTCGGCAAGCTGTCGGGATCGCCCATCATGGACGCTCTGACCGTCACTTTTACGGCGTTCCCCTCCTCGACCGGCGGCAGCGACTGCGTGCTTTGCAGCGTTCCCCCCGCCGCCTCGACGACCGCTCTGACCCGCTGCTGCAAATCGGCGGCCGCCAGCGCGGGTGCCGACTGGGGCAGATACTGGGTGGCGGCCTGATGATCCTGCTGAATTTGGGCGATCAACTGCTGGATCGGCTCGCGGCTGGCGGCCATTCGCTCCAGACGTTCCAATTGCCCCTGCTGGTCTTCCAACCGGTCTCGATAAAAATGGTATCGCGCCATCCAAACCTGATCTACCAATACCGCGAACACGCCTCCCACCAGCAATACCAGCAGCGTCAATGCCGTCAGACGATGTCCCCACCCCACGGACGCGACGACCATCAGGATTCCCGCGCGATTCGCGCGCTGATCACGAACCGCTCCCGGCCGGTTCTCGGATCGGTCGTCACCGGCGACACAAAACTCGCGCCACCGAACAGTCCGGATGATTCGACGATACCGACCAGCGCCGAAGCTCTGGCCGACTGACCGATAATCTGCAAGTTATCCCCGTTGATCTGCAAGCGCTCCACCGACGTGTCATCCGGTAAAATCAGGGTCAGTTCCAACAATAAATCCACCCGGGGCGGAAATGCCTGCTTCTTCTGGGTCAACAACCGTGATGCTTCCAGAGCCTGGTCGAGCTGATCGCGCAGGCTCAAGGTTTGGTTGGCGGTTTGCTGGAGTTGAGAGACCTTGGCCATGGTCTCGAGCAAAATCTGCCGCTGCTGCCAGATCGGCAGGATCGCCGCCGCCGCGACCAACAGCAGACTGACCCCGATGACAGCGGCTCGCAACCGCTGGCCCCAAAGCCCCCGACGCACGCGCTGCTCCGGTGGGAGCAGATTGAGGCCGGGGCGGCCGCCGATCACATCCAACACGTCCGGCGACAACTCCCGTTGCCGCAACTGCGCCAGAACCGGATCCACAACCGTTCTCGGCAGGGCGGTCAACTCGACCCGCAGCCGGCGTTGTTCGCTCTGGCGCTCCAAAACGATCACGTCGTAATACACTTGGGAAGCGGTGAATGGCGTGAGCCGATCCATCTCAAATCCCGCGACCTGCCGCAAGTTCTTCTCGGCGGCCAACGGCAGCGACACCGTTCGGATCAGCGCCTGGCGGGCGGGAAAGCGCAGCATTCGTTGCTGGGGCTTTTCCGTCTTGAACCACTCGGTCACGACCTGCCAATCCGGCGATTCCCCATCAACCCGGTCCAGATCCTGCGCGCGTCCGGCGTCTTCCTCGCGCGTCAGCACCCATTCCCGGTCCTCCACCACGATGACCAAGCGCCGCAACGACCCTACCAACCAGCGGTGCGCGCCGACAGGCAGCCAGGCCAGCAAGCCGTCCCGCCACCAGATCCAGGCGGCCTGCCAGTCCCAGGAAGACGTGATTTTTAAAGTCGCCAATCGTGATAACA